>JAOZLM010000347.1 GCA_029934815.1 Desulfocapsa sp.
AAGAAACATACGACACACTACCCATCTCGACGGTTACCCGAAACAAGTCAAAATTACCCGGTTCCACCACCCATTACAAGGAAAACATCTGGAGATTTTCAGATGGCGTCATCGAAATAATGTCTTGTACTTAACGCTAGTATTACCGGACGGAAGCAGGGCTGAAATCCCTGCCGCATGGACGAATCTTAATAAAAAATGCCCTCAAAATTTTACTCTTCCTTCCCAGAAGGATCATCCTGATCTTATTGCCACAGCAGCAACTTTTTTACATGCGCGCAAGATAGTAGATGCTCTTCTTGGTAAACTTCTTTCTTCGAAGCAAAAATCGCAAACAGCTTCAAGAAAGGAGACCAACCATGCTAAAACAGCTGAGCCTTTGGCCCATACCAGAAGAGTCCTCTCAGACTCAGGAGATTTGGCAAGCCCTCGATCACGACCAACAACAGCAGGTGACAAACGCTCTTGCACACCTGATCCGAAAAATTGTTTGCCCGAAAAAAGAAAAACAGGCCAAGGAGGCGAACAATGAGCAACAATGACAAAATACAGCCAACTCACCTGCAAAGACAGGCAGTTGTGTACGTGCGTCAATCAACCGCTGCTCAAGTTGAGCATAACAGAGAGTCCACAGATAGACAGTATAAATTAAAGGATCGGGCAATCAGCCTGGGTTGGCCGGAACAACAGGTTAAAACAATCGATGAGGACCTGGCGCAATCAGGCGCTGAGAGCTCACAACGTACCGGGTTCACAAACATGATTTCCGAAGTTGCTCTCGGCAAGATCGGTTTAATCTTATCTCTTGAAGTATCAAGGGTTGCACGTAACAATTCAGATTGGTATCGTTTGCTTGACTTGTGCAGTGTTACCAACACGCTGATCGGCGATGGAGATGGGCTCTATCATCCGGGACTGTTCAATGACCGGTTACTGCTTGGCATGAAAGGAACCATGGCTGAGGCTGAATTACATGTGATACGAGCCAGGCTTGAAGGCGGCATTCGTAACAAAGCCGCCAGGGGTGAACTGCGTCGAGGTCTGCCGGTAGGTTTTGTGTGGGGAGAACAGGACGGCGAAATCCTGATGCATCCTGATCAAGCCGTTACCGGAGCTATTCAAACAATATTTGAAAAATTTCCTCATCTGGGGTCAGTCCGGCGGGTATGGCTCTGGTTTCAATCCAATGGCCTTCTTTTTCCATTACAGTCCAACATTGCACCGGGAATCAAATGGATTACTGCTTCTTACCATGCTATTCATTCGGTTTTGACTAATCCGACATATGCTGGCGTTTACACGTTTGGCAAAACAAAACAGGAATGTTTTATTGATGATAACGGTCAGGTAAAAAAAAGAGTAAAACGTTTACCTCAAGCTCAATGGGCGGTATTTATACAAGATCATCATAAAGGCTATATCGATTGGGAGACCTACGAGATGACTCAAGATAGAATCTCTAAAAATACCAGGCCAATCTCACACAAAGAGTCTGGAGCCATTCGAGAAGGTACTGCCCTGCTGCAAGGCCTTGCAACCTGTGGACAGTGTGGTCGACGGCTCAGGGTTTACTACCAGGGAAGGAATTCGTCTCCAGGCTACTATTGCGCCGCCAATAAAGTCATGGAGAACAAGGGCAAACATTGCATGCGGGTAGGAGGCGTTACAATCGATGCTGCAGTGGCCAATGCTTTTCTGGAGGCCATTAATCCAGCAGCAACAGAAGCTGCTTTACTTGCAGAGAAAAACATTGGCGTGGATCATGATGCTGCCCTTGAGCAATGGCGTCTACAGGTTGAACGATTCCGCTATGAAACTGAACGGGCGGAACGTCGTTTCAGTGTAGTGGAACCGGAAAACAGACTCGTAGCCCGCACCTTGGAAACCCAATGGGAGACAGCTCTTAAAAAGCTCCGGGATGCGGAAAATGATTTTGAGCGCCGGAAACGCAACCGTCCAAAAATGCTAACCCAGGAACAAAAAGCTCTGCTTTGCACGTTGGGAAATGATATTAAAAAAATTTGGCATGCTTCCACAACTACCCCTAGGGACAAAAAAGAATTGCTCCAGGTACTGTTGCAAGAGGTAAACATCACAATGGATCGCGCTGAAAACACGGCACATTTAATTGTACGATGGAAAACTGAAGCTATATCCGAATTCGATGTCTCCCTGCCCCACCGTAACGCTCCGCCTATCCGAACCAAACAGGATACCATTGACCTTGTGCGTCGACTTGCTGTTCATTATACAGACGGAACCATCGCCGGCATACTGAACCGGCAAGGTAGACGTACGGCAAGTGGTCTCAAATTTACGGCAAACAGGGTTGGTAGTTTACGTCGCCATTGGAATATCCCCATCAATAAAAAAATTTCTTCTGATGACGGTGAACTGGTGACTATTCAAAAAGCAGGTTCTATACTTGGTATAGCACCATCCACAATCCATCGGTGGCTTGCTGATGGATTCATTGCCGGAGAACAGATCACCCCAGGAGCACCATGGCGCATTCGGATGACGGAGGAATTACGATCAAAATTTATGGAAAATCCACCTGATGGCTATGTAACAATGAAAGAGGCCAAAAGTATCCTTGGTGTCTCACGGCAAACCATATTAAACAGGATAAAGGCTGGAAAACTCTCTGCCGTTCATATTCGGCACGGTAAGCAACTTGGCCTGTACATAAAGCTTTCGAATAAGCAGCTTTGTCTATGTTAAATGATTTTTTACGGAGGCGTTGCAACGTGTAAAATTTTTGAAGTACTATTTACCTATGGGCAAAATTGCACACAATCAAACAACATATCAAGCAGTTAACCAAGAAATCAATAACCAATAATTCTTTCATGAAAGGAGGTGCAATATGACGAGGGTTCCAA
>JAOZLM010000348.1 GCA_029934815.1 Desulfocapsa sp.
TCCGGAATGACGGACTTGACGTATTGTATCTATTTACGACGCCATCACTCTTCTTTTTGCACAGGCGTTAGCTTTATCAGTTTTTCCGGGATAACACCCAGTTGTAGTTCCGGGCTCCAGTTTAACCATTCATCGTCAGGATCAGCATTTAGCGAAAAGTGCTGCCCATTGGTAACAAGATTCCCCATATCTTTATCATCAGGCGTGGAAAAAGAGATCCCACCAGCAATGAGTGTGGCCAAAGATTCAGTACTGATTTTCATGGTTGTCATCAGTCCTCCCTTTATCCGAATTCCGGTAGAGTTCCAGAATCTAGTGTTTTCCCGAACTAAGTTAACATAAGGTGGAGAAATATTTGCATAAATCAGAACATTCTGCCCAGTAGGAGAAAGCTCATATCCCGTGGTTTTACCAACCTGCACCTGGCGATAGTAGACAGGCTTGTCATAACCAAGGGAACCAAGACGGTCAGTTTCCAACACAATATTAAGGCCGGTACTGATTGTCATATCTACGGGTCTGCTGTCATGAACCTTAAATGTTGAAGTTGCTTTGCCTTTCCCGGGAATCAGGTTGAGGTAAGCACCGGTTATAAGAGTACCAAGGTTTGAGACACTACCCGCATGAAGTTTTGCCCGAACAGCATAAATATATGTCCCTTCAACGAGAAGATGACGTAACTCTTTCTGGATAAATGCTTTGGCATGTACCGTGTTGTAATCGTCACTGAGTTTGAAATCACGGATGGTTCCAATTTTCACACCGTTGTACTGTATTTCGGAATCAGCTGAAAGACCATTTTCAACAGAAAACAGTAGATCGATAACGAGGTTATCTGCATTTTCTGCAGCTTGTTGATCCCGGTAAAGTGGGTGAACAGTTTTACTGGTTTTAAGTTCTTTCCCACCCGGTGGTGTCATAAAACTGACCCCACCTAGTAGTATAGTTTTTAACGGGTCAATATGAATAGAGAGCTTTGGCAGATTTGCATCCAGCTGCACGCCCTGACTTATGAAAAAAAGTGTTTTTTCTGTAACATGCTTTGTGTAGTTGGGATAAATCAGTATTCGTGTTTCGATGGAAGCGTCATCCTGAAGAGTATTTGAAACAACCTCTCCCACCTCAACTTTTTTAAAATAAACAGGTGAACCGGGGCCAAGTGAAACATCATGTTGTGAATGCAGTGTAAGGTGCAGCCCGGGAACACGTGAAGAAAGGGCAGGGGCAGAACTTAAAGCCACAAAGTCGGTACCGGGAATTTTTGAATTTCCGGGCTGAACCTCAAAATAACTCCCCTTAACAAGTGTATCCAGCCCTGTTATTTTGTTAAATGAAACTTCTGGCCGGACTATCCATATTTTACTGTCTTCTGTCAGTTCTTCTTTTGCTTCCTTTACCATTTCAATGTTAACATCAATCCACTGCAAATCAGGGTTGACTGCAAAGCTTTTTACCGTTCCAACTGGTAATCCTTTGAAGTAGATCTTTGTTTTGTCAGGTGTAAGGCCTGTCGCATCTTTAATTTGTACCTTTATTATAAACCCGGAATCCTGATAATCTTTAAAGAGTAGCAATCCTCCAATGCATAAGGCCAGAAGAGGCAGGATCCAGATTGGTGACAAACCTTTTTTTGTTTTAACAACAGGAGATTCCATAGTGATCAGTGTTTGTTTTCAGGTGAATATGAAGGACTAGCCTTTTCAGGCATCCCATAAAATTCTTGAATCAAATGTTTGTGCTGCAAGCATCGTACAGACAACCACGCCAGCAAAATAAGAAGCAGCAGGTGCAGCAAGTGTGGTGGTGAAATTTCCGAAATTAACCAGAGTAGCCATAAGTGCAATGACAAAAATATCCAGCATCGACCAGCGTCCGATAAAAACAATAAATCGAAACATGGCAGTTTTGTGACGAAGTCCAGTGTGCCATTTGAATTTAATAGATAGCAGAATAATAGTTAAGCCTACCATCTTAAAAAGTGGTACCAGTACAGAAGCAACCAAAATGATTAGTCCAATACCATATTCCTTTTCATGGAAAAAGTAGAGGATACCATCCATAATAGTTGAATATTCAATGGAACCAAGAAAATCAACACGCATAATGGGTAACAGATTTGCAGGTATATATAATATGGCAGCACTAATCAGCAAGGCCCATGTGGTAGAAACTGATTGTGGTTTGCGGAAGTGAACATCAGCGTTACAGCGAGGACATATATAGGAATCTGTAGAACTTATTTTTTCTAATTGTATAAGAAGCCCGCAATCATGACAGTTCATAATTCCAGCGGCCATTGCTGTCTTGCTATGCTTATCAGATCTTCTCATTGTATGAACTTACTGGAAGAAGATTTTTTGAGATCATCAAGAGCTTTCCAGAAAACTTCCGGCTCAAGAGCTGAGCTTGTGGCACGTGTCATAAAAACAAGAAAAACGAAACAGAAAAAGCCTATATCTAAGTTAAGTGTCCCTACTTTGTGAATCTTGACGATGGAAACAAGCAGGGCAATTAAATAGACATCTGCCATACCCCATTCATCAAGATAATGGGCAGTTCTGAACATAAAAAACAGAGATTTTGAATAGAGACGAATTTTAAGTTGCAGGCATACAGAGAAAAGGATACTTAGCCTGAGGAGAGGAAAAAAGATGGATGTCAGAAAAAGCAGGATTGTTACCAGATAATATTGCTGGTTATAAAAACTTAAGAATGCATCAAAGACTGAGCCGCTCTGCTCCATACCGATAACGTGTAGTGTAAGCAACGGCATGAAAATAGCTGGAATGTAAACGAGAAGGCCTGCTGTTGAAATGGCCAGAACTTTTGATATAGAGTCAGTCTTTTTTTGATATAAACCGGTATCGCAACGAGGGCAGTACAG
>JAOZLM010000349.1 GCA_029934815.1 Desulfocapsa sp.
TCCGGAATGATAGGATCGCAGAAATTGAACAAAACTGAGGTTCGATGGTAATCAGGTAAAAATTTACAAGGATTTTCCATATAAGATGGCTGTATCATTGCAGGTAAAAATTGCGTATTCCGTTGAAGTCGATGCTCCAAAAGCAGTTGCTGAACTTGCAGAACAGCTTGGTTCAATCGAATGCGATCTGCTTGTCTTTTTCTGCTCTGTTCATTACGATCTGGATCTCCTGGCCGACGAACTTAATAACAGTTTCACCTGTCAACTCATCGGCTGCACCACAGCTGGAGAAATCAGTTCAAAAAACGGATTCCAGAAAAACGGGATTGTTGCTGCCGCCATCCGCTCCCCGAAGCTACAGGTACACCCCTATCTTATCGAGAATATTGCCACATTTGATATCGATAAAGCCACTGCTCTGAGTAGTACTATTCGCGCAGATCTGCAACTGCAATCACTGGCTGACCAGCCGATGTTTGGCTTTATGCTTATAGATGGTTTATCGTCTGCCGAAGAAAAAACTGCGGCGCTGCTTTATAGTACGCTGAATAAAATGCCGTTGTTCGGTGGCTCAGCCGGTGATGATCTTGCCTTTGAAAAAACATTTGTCTATTTTGAGGGGAAATTTCGTCAAAACTGTGCCCTGCTCACACTCTTTGAAACAAGTCTGCCCTTTCACATTTTTAAAACTCAGCATCTGATTCCCACCGATAAAAAGCTGGTTATTACAGGCACCATTCCTGGCAAACGCTGCATTACCGAAATTAATGGCTATCCTGCAGCCTTGGAATATGCGAGGATAATTGATAAACAGCTGATCGAATTGAATCCTGCGGTATTTTCAAAACATCCACTGCTCCTTAAAGTGGGTGGAGAGTATTACACCCGTACCATTGTTAATGCTAATGCTGACGGTAGCCTCTCTCTCTATTGTGACATTGATAATGGCCTGGTGGTGAGCATCGCCCAGTCAGACAATCTTGTGGAGAATCTGAAAATGACATTGTCGGATGTGCTGACAAGTGTGCCCAATCCACGTTTTATACTTGGTTGCGACTGTATCGCCCGCAAGCTTGAACTGGAAGGGGAAGGCCTGATGGATGCCAATAACGATATTTTCTCAAACATTCCTTTTCTTGGCTTTTCTACTTATGGCGAACAGTTCAATGCGATTCACATCAACCAGACTTTCACCGGTGTGATCATAGGTGATGCATGAGCAGTGCTATTGATAGAAAATCTCTGCAAGTGCAGTTGCAGGCAGCACAGAAAACCATAGCTGTGCTAATGGACCGTGTGGAACAGAGCACCGATGCAGCAGGAGATTTACAGGCACTTCTTGAAAATAATTATGCACAGCAAAGAGAAATACAGCTCAGACGGCTTGAAGAACGTGAACTGAAAAAGTTCAACAAGGAACTTGAGGCCAGGGTTCAGGAACGAACCAAAGAACTGGACAAGGCGAACAATTCCCTAAAACAGAAAAATAAACTACTCAAGGAAATGTCCGTTCGTGACGGACTGACCGGACTCTACAATCGTCGTCATCTTTCAGTATCATTATCCCAGGAATACATCCGGGCAAAACGCTATGGCACTGATTTTTCTGTCGTTATGTTTGACCTTGATTCCTTTAAAAAGGTGAATGACAACCATGGGCATGAGTTCGGTGATTTAGTATTACAGCATTTTAGTGAGCGTCTGCTGAATCTTACCCGAAAAAGCGATATCGTCTGCCGTTTCGGTGGTGAGGAATTTGTGGTAATCATGCCGGAGACTCACATAGAGGGGGCGATTACCATAGCAGAGAAAATTCGAGCATATTGCGAGGAGATACCTTTTGCTGACGACTGTAACCAGAAGCAAGTTACAGTCTCCTGCGGCCTCACCTCTCTGCATGCGTATCCGGTTGAGAAGAGTAATGAACTCTTGAAAATTGCAGATAAAGCGCTCTATAACGCCAAGGGGCATGGACGAAATAATGTTCAGGTGCTCTGCTATGAAAATGACCATCATGGTGTGGCGCAGCAAAATGTCGAATCCTAAGCGATAAGATACTGAAGATTTAACAAATACCAGGCAATCCTCTGTTTCTACCAGTTGTCTCCCGAATGCACTGCTAACTCGCTTTGGCCTCCTTTTAATGGAGAAGCGTATTTTCTGCTGTTTGAACCAATGATAACGCGGTACAAGGATTTGATGTCACCGTGAGTAAAAGTGCTTGCCATTCCTGTGGAAAACAGTTATAAAAATTGGTTTCTCAACTGTAAAATAAATGTTTGAAACTTTTTTATGATTTCCAAGACGCGCTAACGTTTGGAAGTCACACTATATAAGGAGATCGTCATGGCTAAAGTATGTCAAATTTGCGGCAAAGGGCCTGCCACAGGAAATAATGTTTCTCATGCCCATAATAAAACAAGGCGTCGCTGGCTGCCAAACCTGAAGCGTGTCCGCATGGTAACTGAGAACGGAAGTGCTGTACGTGCCCGTGTCTGTACTCGTTGTATTCGTTCCGGTGCGGTTGTTAAACCTGCCTGATACGTTGTAACGATTGTCGATAGAATTGTTTTTGTTAAGGGTGGTGGAGCAGACGTTCCATTCACCCTTTTCTTGTTTACAGGAGTGTAGTCATGGGTGAAGAGGTAAAATTTCTTTCTTTTGAAGATGCGAGAAATCTGGTTGCGGCCATTCAGGAAGAAGAAAATATTCGCGAGCAGGATAAACGTGTTCTTACTGCTTATAATCATGAGAACCGTGAGTTATGCTGGTTTGATTTTGATGAGCTTGCAGAAGCAGTTGGTGAAGTGCCAAAAGATCAGGAGAAAGAGGCTTATCAGGATTATGTTTTGAAGCATATTCCTGAGTGGGCTTTGGATATCT
>JAOZLM010000350.1 GCA_029934815.1 Desulfocapsa sp.
AAAAACTTCATATTCGAGGAAATCAAATTTGATGGAGTGAGGCGTACTTAAGTACGTCGCAGCGACAGCAAATTTGAAGTGACGAAGAAGATGAAGAGTTTTTACGACGCCATCAAACCTGAGATAATGGCAGATCACTTACAACGTGTTATTTCAAAAGATGGCAGATTCTTTGGCCTTGCCTGTGTGACCACAGACCTGGTTGCTGAAGCATGCAGGCGCCACGACACAGGCCCGCTTGCAGCAATTGCATTAGGTCGTGCATTGACTGCAAATGCACTACTTGCAGCTCTCTTAAAAGATGATCAACGGGTGATGTTAAAGTTTGAAGGGAACGGCCCTCTGTCTAAAATTATAACAGAAGGTTTGTATACCGGTGAACTTCGAGGCTATGTGGCACACCCCCACGCTGAAGTTCCTCTGAAAAATGGACGCATTGATGTGGCAGCAGGCCTAGGAAAAGCCGGACTGCTAACAGTTACAAAAGATATCGGTGTCAGCCGCAATTATGAAGGTACTATTCAACTCTACACAAGCGAAATCGGAGAAGATGTCGCCTATTACCTATCCGAGTCAGAACAAACTCCCTCTGCCATAGGAGTTGGCGTACAGGTGAACTCTAAAGGCACTATTCTCTGTGCTGCCGGTTTCCTCGTACAATCCCTGCCACCTGCCGATGAGGATCTTATCAACAGCCTTGAGAATAATATTCTGTCACTTGGATCAGTCACTGATTTTATCCTGAATGGAAACACCCCGCATGATGTTCTGGACGTTTTATTTGGATCAATCCCCCACCGCACTCTTTTCGAGCAAGCTCTACAATATAAATGTTCCTGCAATCAGGATAAAATGAAGAAAGCATTATTGACGCTTCAAAAGGAGGATTTAATAAAGCTGAAAGAAGAACGGCCAGCGGGCGTAGAGGTTCGTTGTGAGTTTTGTGGAAACATTTATCTATTTGATACAGCGATGCTGCAAAAAATTATTGACGACCAATAAAACGGGCTACCAGAAGCGGAAGAATTTGCATGTTTTTATGGGGATACTAAATGGTTAGTCGCAAATTACTATTTATCAATTCAAGCAATGAGACAGGTACACTGTGTTTACTGGCGAGATCCCTCCATTTTGAGACATGTTCTGTTGTCTCCTCAATAACCTGATCAATTTTGCGTTTAGTGAATAGAGGGCTTAATTTTCTAAAGCTGTAAAAATCTTCTCGGGTAAAGTTGTCTCGCTTACCATTTAGTGTCATCCAGTGACTATTTACCCAGGGGCTTCCAGGCTTGTAACTGTAGGCTAAATCATAAGCAGGTGCTACTTTCCACTGATTTTGACCATTAAGCATAAAGCCAAAATTTTTGGAATGATCATCATGATTTCGAGCTATAACATTAAAAACCATGCGTTTGAATATCTGCATTGCATCGTCAGAACGTAATTTAAGTTTTCGTGCAACTGAGAACAATTCGGCATAAGAATATGCCCCTACACGTCTGTAGCTAACATGAGCCAGGCCACTGAGTGTTTGTACGTGTATTTTTTTATTTCCTTCACGATCAAAACGCTTCGTAATAAAGTGGCGCCTATTGCCTTCATCCAGCAGGTAGCACGGCATCATATCTATCCCACATGCCTTCGCCATGAGATGATACACATATTCCATCGTTCCGTATCCCATGGGGTCGCCAAAGGTTTCTCTGTCTTTACTATGTTCACTGACACCATCAAACTTCATTAAAAAATGGGTAAATCCTTCAGGTGCATCCGTTTGCCCAGATCGAACCTGAGTTAAATCATCATTAAATGCGAGTACTGCTTTTGCCCTCGCACCCCCTGCACTCATCCCAACAGACAGTAACGCCATCATTGCTTCTTTATTCCCTTTACCCTGCGCATTGAGCGTTACACCGAATTGTTCTCTCTTATCTAAAACTTCCTGGGCAATACTTACAAGATTGAGAATTTCAATATTTTGAGAAACATTTAAGTTTTTCCGCTGAGTGGCAGGATGATATGTTAACGCACCCATGCCACGCTTTCCAGTGTATTGAAGGCGTTGTATAGGGGTTATATCAGATAGTGATTTCCCGAAAGTTGCCATCCAGGCATTCATTACAGCGTTGCCAAAATCATCAGGTAAAGAGTCAGCGATCATTCCAGGCAACCCTTTGAAAGTATCGACATCGGCCTCCGGAAATGAATACAGCTTCCTTGCCAAAGGCATTTTTAATGGTGACAGCTCAATACCAGTCTTAATAAATGAGGGTTCAAACTCAAACGTCCCTAATCCGGTTTTACTATTGAAGCTCACAGCGCCGACATCGTAATCTCGATAGCGGACGTTGATAACTTCCATCACCATGATATTTCTTCCTTCGCTATTTTGAGATTCCTGCTTTTAGATTTTGATGCCCTCTGCCTTTCTTTACCTTTCAGCTTTGCTAGTTGTAATGGAGAAAATTCCACTACGGGGAGAAACGTATCAAGCTGTTCAGCCATTCCTAAGGAAACTAGTATGGCGACAAAGTTTTCAAGTTGAGCCTTCCCCTTTTCAGCATTCATAATAGACCTTCTGTTTAATCCAGTTCGCAAGGCCAACTCTTCCTGAGTTAAATCGACGTTGAGCCTGGCTTTCTTAAGTCTATGGCCTAATTCTACAGCTATGGCAGTTGGAGACATATTGTCGCTTATCATAATGTGACTCTTTTTAATCATTATCTGGTCATACCATATCTATGTACACATTTAGTCACATTATACCCTGGTTATTTAAAATTAGCAACTTGCGTGGTGCTTCAAAGGGGGAGAGTAGATATGAGGGGATTTTTCAGGACAAAAAAAAAGGTTTCAACCAAGAATGGTTGAAACCTTTTTTT
>JAOZLM010000351.1 GCA_029934815.1 Desulfocapsa sp.
GTGTTGGCCGTTGCTTGAAATCAGAGCTCATCAGGAAGAAGATAAACCCAGCTATTATTCCAAGTACTTGATCTTACCATTGCACATTTATCACAGTAATAATTCACAAAATGTGGTACACGGTAATTTGGGGTTTTGAGAGGATTCAGGAATAAGTTAAACTTTCAAAATATGCGATGTAAGGTGTTGTGCACAACTTTCAAACAGTACGAGGACTGTACATTGACTGTTCACCTTTGATTTTTTTTGTATTAAGTGAATTGTCCCTGAAATGTTACGAACAATAGCTTATAATAAATTCTTAGCTCAAATTTTTTACTTACATTATTTGGAGGCTTGCTATGAAAAATATTGCGACTCACTATCAGCTACAACGGCTTGTTGGAATTCTTTTCTTACTGCTATTTTCATTTCAAGGTGCAATTGCCTCTGACTTTCCTGTTTTTGAAAAAAAATCAGCGACAATAGAGACGATTAAGCAATTACAGGCAGGAGGGTTTGTTTTGTATATGCGGCATGGACCCACTGATACTTCACGTCCGGATCGTGTACCCAGAGTTGACCTGAACGATTGTTCTACTCAACGACCGCTTTCCGAAGAGGGACGGAAAATTTCTATTCAGGTAGGCGACGCAATTCGTCAGGCCGGTATTCCAGTGGGTGAAATTCAGTCCAGTCCGATGTGCAGGACTAAAGAAACTGCTGAAGCTGCTTTTGGAAAAGAGTTTATTATAAATGAGTATCTGATGTACACCTCCAATCTGACCAGTAAGGAAAAAGTCCCCCGAATAGCCAATACAAACCGCCTTCTTTCTACACCGGTACGTGCTGGGACAAATCTGGTTCTGGTTGCTCATGCCCCTAATTTGATGGATGTAATGGGCTATTTCCCTAAACCAGAAGGTCTAGTCGTTATCTTTAAACCTTTGGGAAAGCAGGGCTTTGAGTATGTCGCCAGCATAGAGCCACAACAGTGGCAAGAACTTCTAGATACACTATAGCTTCTTCCATCAATGAGCAATTCTTCGCACTCTCCTTCCCGTAACAAAAATGAGCAGAGTCTGCCCCCCAGACAGGGGCAGACTTTTTTCTGGCTCTTTCTTCTTCCCGTATTTTTGATTGCATTATTTTCAGCATTCCTGAATTTATGGTCACTAAATACCCTTGGTAAAGAAAACAGTAGGCGGCTAGACGTTGCAGAGCGGGACCTTGTTCTTCTTTCTGAGACATCACAACTAGAACAGCAGATGGTTACAGTCAATCAAGTAGCAGCAGAGGGATTAGTAAAAGCTGCAAAGGGTCTTATGGACGAGGCAGAATTGTATCGTCGTCATTCAGCAATTGTTGACAACCTAGCGGATCTTGCTGAGCAGGTGGAGCTCCTGGTTGAGGACTTGACTGCAGTGATTACAACTCCTGAAAGTCCACAGGCCATGATGACAAGCTACGAGCAGTATCGAAACTTTATCATCATGGCCACAGATATTGCGTCCATTGATCCTCACCAAGCGAAATACTATATCAATAAGGCACAGCTTCTGTTTATGGAAATGCTTACGCAACGTCAGAACATTTCAGCTACCCTGATTGATCATGCCAATACTCAGCATAGTGTGAACAAACAGTCTTACAACGATATTGTGAGTCGGCTCATGTGGTGGACATTTCTGCTTCTAGTATTGATGCTGCTGATATCAATTACCGTATCAAAGACAGTAAGTAGTAAGTTAAGCAAGGTGGTTAGATCCTTAGCTCTTCTGGCTCAAACCAAAGGTACACCCTTGCCTCTCCCCGATATGATCCAGATGCAGCAAAAAGGCATAGGTGAATTTAAGGAGATGGCAACCGCTACTCTCGCTTTTTATAAGGCACTACAGGAACGTTGCGAGGTAGAAAAACAACTGAGGACGTACCAGGAAAATCTGGAAGGAGTGGTTGCCAGGCGAACAACAGAACTGCAACGCTACATCACTGCCATTGATGATCTCGGAATTGGCCTATGTGTTATTGATTCGGATTGCCGTATCCATACCAGGAATACAACGCTGATTGACTGGTTTGGGGATCGGAGCGACCAACCATGCTATAATGTAATTATGGAGCAAGGAAGCCAGTGTTCTTTTTGTAAGTTAACAGAAGTTCTGGAGCAAAAGAAAAAAACACACTACCAGATCAAGCGCCAGGATGGTCGTGTTTTTGAAATTGTGGCAACTCCTATAGATAATGGTGACGGCACAACATCCTGTATGGAGATTATCCGCGACATCACCGAACAAGAAGAACTTGAAATGCAACGACTGGAAACAAGCCGCCAGGTGGAGGAACTCAAAAAACTTACAAGCCTGAGAACCATGGCTGGTGCTATTGCTCATCGTTTTAATAATGCCATGACAGCAGTACTGGGGAATCTGGATATGCTAAATGCTATCTTGCGGAAGGGGTCAGATGAACAGGAAATGGCTTCTGAGGCAGCACAAGCAGCAAGAGGTGCTTCACAGATTGGATCCAGGATGCTGGACTATGTGGGGCAGCATTCCTCAAACCTAGAAAGACACTTTCTTCCCGAACTTGTTAAAGAATGTTTATTCCCGATTAAAGCTCACCTTCCTTCTTCGATTTTGCTACAATTCATGTCATCGGATCAATCGCTCGACTGCTCAGTTGATCAACAACAGATAAAAGAGACTATCAAGAACATAGTCGACAATTCTATTGAATCCCTGGAGGATCATGCAGGAACAATTCAGGTGACATTTGGCCGTGATTTCTTCACAGTAGATTCTTTCCCTATAGTCTTTCGTAATGATGATGTAAAAGATGGTCAATATGTATTTTGCCAAATTCAGGATAGTGGCCATGGGATTAGTCCGGACAATC
>JAOZLM010000352.1 GCA_029934815.1 Desulfocapsa sp.
GCCCGAAGGAAGTACTCTTGGGGTACAAATTTACTGTCATTACGACGTACTTAAGTACGCCTCATTCCATCAAATTTGCGTTCCTCGAATATGAAGTTTTTCACCCGAACAAAGGGTATAAATACTTAGCCATCTAAAGTTTAGGTTTTTACGAGCTTGTTGATATTTCTTTGTAGTGTTTTTTACTTGTTTCAAGGCCAAACCATTTCTCAAAAAGTAACATAAGACGATGCTTTTTTTCTTTTGTACTGAGCGAATACGTTGGGTCAGCCTGGAAAACAGTTGCTTCTTCCGGGAAAAACCCTTTGATAACAGCTGGGTGTTTTCCCTGGAATTCTTTGATTATATCTTTGTCTATCTGAGTGTAGTCAATTTCTTTGTGTGGCTTATTCCAGTATCTGAGAACCTTCTTGGATTTTAAGTTCATCTGGCTTTCACTTCTGACCCAGCCATAATGATACATTTTTGCGTTACTATGTGCACTTTTCGGGTATCTGCCAACTTTATTTTTTTTAAGCACCAGCCAGAATAGGCCGTCAGGGGCGTACGTTCTGATACTATTACGAATTATTCGTGCTTCACGTCTGTACCAGCCGGGTGAGTCGAGGTAACTGTTTGTGTTGCCGTAGAAGTGGTAATAATCAAACGTGATGGCTTCCACTTCCTGGTTGTCCAGATGTTTTTTGCAGCAGTCCTGAATCTTTTGCAGATCATCTTCATGCACAATCTCATCACCTTCAAGATAAAATGCCCAGTCACCGGTGCAGTTAAATTGAGCAATCATTTTTTGCTGGCCGTAGACGTAACCACGATCCTGCATTTTTTCATTCCAGGATGATTCTATTATGCGGATTTTAGGATCATCAATCTCCTGAATTAATTGAAGAGTGTTATCTTCACTTGCGCCAACATTTACAACAAACTCATCAACAATAGGCAATATGGATCTGATGGACTCTACGAAAGGGTAGCCCAGGAGTTGTCCATTTTTGATAAATGTGAATGCGCTGATTTTCATATGATTTGCTGGTTAGTAATCGACCGTTTGTTTAGCTACGATACTGCATATTATACAGGTTTTCATACTCTCCGGCAATTGCAATGAGTTGCTCATGCGTTCCTTCCTCTACAATGGTACCATCTTTCACAACTATGATCCGATCTGCATTTCTAATAGTGGACAACCTGTGTGCAATCACAAGCGTGGTTCTGTCTTTCATCAGATTTTCAAGAGCCTTTTGAACTTCCTGTTCTGACTCGGTATCAAGTGCAGAAGTTGCCTCATCGAGCACAAGAATTGGTGCATTTTTGAGAATTGCTCTGGCAATAGACAGCCGCTGTCGCTCTCCACCGGAGAGCATCATTCCTGATTCTCCAATTACAGTGTTAAGACCGTCAGGGAGCTTGTCAATAAAGGAAAGAGCATATGCTGCATCTGCAGCAGCTCTAATTTCCTCATCACTTTTGTGAGAGTCTCCATAGGCAATATTATTGCGAATGGATTCATTAAATAAAATTGTATGTTGCGTAACAATGGCAATCTGATCACGAAGAGATTGCAGGTTGATATCCCTGATATCCTGACCATCAATACAAATTGATCCTTGCTGGATATCAAAAAATCTGGGAATGAGATTGATCAGAGTAGACTTTCCGGCGCCACTGGGACCAACAATGGCAAGAATCTGACCTGCAGGTACAGTAAGATTTATATCTGTGAGGACAGGTTCTGAATCGTACTTGAAATTGAGATTTTCAATTACAATTTCCCTGGTGAAAGGTGTCATCTCCTTTGCATTTTTCTTTGATACAATATCTGGCATGACGTCCATCAGGGTAAAAACTCTAATAGATGCAGCAAGACCCTGTTGGACTGCTGAATTTATCCTGCTCACTTTTTTTATGGGGTCATAAATCATGATTAGCGCAGTGATAAAGGCAAAAAATGTACCCGGGGTGGCATTACCTGCAATCACTTCTTTACCGCCAAACCAGATAATCATCGCCATACCAATACTGCCAATTACTTCCATCAGCGGATGCTGGAGCCTGTATATCCGCTTGTCTTCCATGGTGATAGAAAAGAGCGACAGTGCCTGACTGGCAAATCGTTTTGTTTCATATTTTTCCATGGAAAATGCCTTCACCACAGGTGCCCCAGTGATGGATTCATGGATAATATTGGAAAGGGTGGCTGTCTCTTCCTGGATTTTTGTACCAATTCTCCTGAATGCTTTTCCAAAGTAAACAATCGGAACGGCGGCACTTGGCAGGAAGATGAGAGAAAGCAAGGCAAGTTTCCAGTTCATATAGAAAATAACGATCAATAGAAAAATAACCTGAAAAAAGTCGCGCAATAACCCTACCACCACTGAAGAAATCGAATTCTGAATCAAACTGACATCTGAAATAATGCGGGAGATAAGTTCGCCGGTTGGGTTTTTATGGAAGAATGAAAGTGATTGTGAATGTATATGGCTAAACAGGCTAACACGCATATCGCGGATTACTGTTTGACCTATTTTTTCAAGAAGATAGAAGTTCAGACCATAAAAGAATCCTTTGACGGCGAAGAGTGCAACCAGAGCAAAGGGGAGAATGGAAAGGTAATAGGTAGATTTCTCAAAAAAAATCTTGTCCAGTAAGGGTTTTACCATATATGCCTGCGCACCGCTTAATGCTGCAACAATAAGAGCTGCAATCATGGCGATCAGAAACTGGTATCTATATGGAAAGATCAGTTTATAAAGGCGGTTAAGGACTGTTTTGTTGGACATATATTAAAAAAGTAAAGAGCTCTAAAAGTAGTAATTGAGTCGGGTTCTAAGCAGCATATCGAACTCGTAAAAGGTGAAATTACAGATGGCTAAGTA
>JAOZLM010000004.1 GCA_029934815.1 Desulfocapsa sp.
TCCGGAATGACCAAGGCGGTGGCTGAGCTTTAGTGGTAATCAAATTTAAATAAAATTTTTGCGATCCAAGCCATGATTTACCATTTTCTGGTTCAATGTCCTGCGTGGTAAATCAAGAGCTGCCATGACCCCTTGAATATTTCCTTGATGCTTTTTTAATGATTGTTCGATTAACTGTTTTTCGACACTCTGCATTTGTTCAGTAAGGCTGGCTGTTACTTCAGGAAATTGCGTGTTTGTCGGCGTGAGTATAGTTTGCAGCCTATTCTGAACCGGGATGGAACTGAGTACATATCTTTGTGCTGCATTTTTGAGTTCTCTTACATTTCCGGGCCACTCATAAGAAAGCAGTGCACCTATTGATGCACTGCCAAGTGCCGGAACTTCCCGTTCATAAGATGCCGCTGCACGGCTTACAAAATATTCAAACAGAAGAACAACATCATCTTCCCTCTCGCATAACGGTGGAACGTGTAGGTGAATGACATTTAAACGAAAGTAGAGATCACTGCGAAAAGTTCCATCTTCTATTCCTTTTTCCGGTTCTGTATTGCTTGCACTGACAACCCTCAAATCCACGGGAATTAGTTTGTTTGCACCAAGGCGCTCAATCTCTCTTTCCTGAAACGCACGCAATATTTTCACTTGCAGATGCATGGGCATACAGGTTATTTCATCAAGGAACAGTGTTCCGCCACCCGCGTGTTCTATCTTACCTATCCTCTGTTTCAGGGCTCCGGTAAATGCTCCCGGTTCGTGGCCAAAAAGTTCACTTTCAAAGATTGCTTCAGGAATGGCACCACAGTTTATAGGGACAAAATTTCCTTTTTTACGGCTTCCGTATTCATGGAGGCAACGTGCAACCACCTCTTTGCCACTGCCGGTTTCACCAGTGATCATAACATTTACATCGGTGTCGGCAACTTCCAGAATTTCCTGACGCAGCGCCCGGATAACTGCTGAATTACCAATTAACTGCTGCTCGATATTTGCTTCACCAAGCAGTTTTTTGTGCAGATCTCTGTTCTCAAGAACAAGGGTTCTTTTTTCACAGGCTCTTCGGACCACATCGAGCAGATGATCAGGCTCAAAGGGTTTTTCTATAAAATCATAGGCACCGTCACGTATTGCTTTTACTGCCATTGAGACATCACCATGCCCTGTAACCAGTACAATTGGCAAATCTTTGTCAAGCAGCGTTACTTTTTTTTGTAATTCAAGGCCGGTCATCCCCGGCATTTTCACATCGGCAACAATCGCACCGCTGAATGTCGGATCCAGCACTGCTAATAATTCATTAGCATCGGAAAATTCGGTAACTTCAAAGTCGGCAAGCTCAAACCACTGGACAATAGCAGCCCGCATATCAACATTGTCATCAACAATGAACACTTTATTACTCTTTCTCATTTCGTTGGTTCCCTGTTGCTGAGGTGTTGCGGAAGACAAACAATAAAGGTTGCTCCTCCGTATTCGTTTTCTGTTGCCCGGATTGTACCGCCAATTTCATTGATAATCCTGAAAGAAATGGAAAGCCCAAGCCCTAAACCTTCTCCAGCACCTTTTGTTGTGAAAAAGGGCTCAAAGAGCTGTCGCATGGACTCAGGGTCAATTCCGTGTCCGCTATCAGAGATATGTAACTCGGCATTTGTTTCTTTGTTGATTAAAACAATAGTAAGCTGTTTTTTTGTAGAGTTTGCCATGGAATCAATGGCATTTCGGATCAGATTGATTAGTACCTGATCAATCTTTACAGGATCCGCAAGTACAGTAATTGGTGTCTCACAGAGTTCCAGATTGACCATAACACCTGCCGGGCGAATCTGATTTTCAAGCATAAACTGAACACGGTTAATTCTGTCCTGCAAATTTACCGGCTCAAATTCACCATCACTTTTTCTGGCAAAAGATTTTAGCTGGGAGGTGATCGAGCCCATATGTTCTGTCAGGTCACTTATAATATCCAGATTTTGTAATACCATCTGTTTTTTGTCTTTTTCGAAGAATTTTCTGCAACTGGCTGCGTATGTCCGGATGGCAGCAATCGGTTGGTTAAGCTCATGGGAGATCACGGCAGACATTTGTCCCAGTGCTGCAAGTTTGCCGGCTTGAATTACCTCTTGCTGGGTTTCACGCAGTTCCTTTTCTGTTCTGCTGTGTTCTTTTATTTCAAGCTGTAAACGTTTATTGATTTTAGACAGTTTTTTTGCGTGGCTGGCTCTTCTGTTGGATATTCTTTTCAATCGCCTTTCTCTCAGATAGAGCGTAAGAAGAAGAATTAAAAAGAGGGTCACTGCAGCAATGGTGACGGTGCCAAAAATCAGCTTCCTGGCTTCGGTGAGTGAGGCTAAATAATAAATTCTCCATTGAAATTCCGGCAGTTTTCTCGAGCTGAGAAGGTACGTGGCACCGGAAAGGCTAATCACATCATCGGCAAATAACTGTGATTTTTTAAAACCAAGTGGTTGGATAGTAATGCCATGGTATTGTTTTTCTTCTTTTATTGTAACAATAGTTTCAGATGCTAAAGGTTCCAGACTTTTATATTTGTATTGTGATAATGATGAAAGAAACAGGATACCGTTTTTATCGCCTACAAGTACCATCTCGCCGCCTTCGAGCCAGCTTTTTTCCAGTGGTGTTAAATCAATTTTCACCACTGCTACTCCGATCACAGTGTTACCGGCAAAATTGTAAATGGGGGCTGAGAAAAAATAGCCTGGACGGCTGGTAGTTACACCAATTGCAAAAAATCCTGATGCTACGCCTTCCATTGCATCTTTGAAATAAGGCCGGAAACCATAGTTTTTTCCAACAAAACTTAAATCCTCATGCCAGTTACTTGAACAGAGTGTCACGCCTGCCGAATTCATTATAAATAGCGCTGCAGATCCTGCCTGTTTGTTTACGACTGTCAGATATCTGTTTACCTGTTTGCTATCGCCGTTTCCCTGAAGAATATGTTGAATGTTATGGTTTTTCGCGAGAAGAAAGGGCAGGTAACTGTATTTTTCAAGCGCACCCTGTACTGTTCCGGCATAGAGATTTAATCGTGCCTCTCCTGTTTCCCGCAACGAAGAGAGAACCATTGATTTACTCAATTGATACACTTGCCAAATGGAGAACAGAGCCATTGCTAATGCTATCAGTATGCCAATGGGTCGTTTTTTCATTGCTGGTTCAGATGGTTAAGGTGTCACTTATGGATTCGTAAAAACTCTTCATCTTCTTTGTTACTGCAAATTTCATATTATTTCAACGTACCTTAGTACGCCGAAATAATATGAAATTTCCGTGCCTCGAACATGAAGTTTTTTACAAACCCATCTTGGATTTGGACTTTTGTAGGAGGCCGCCCCCGCGGCCGATTCTAAAGAGTATACTTTTTACCACCTGTGATCGTTCGCAGGGCGAACTCCTACCATCAGTTGTTATTCCATAGAATTCTACCTGTCGTCGTTTGGCTGGCTGAGTTTCATACGTAATCAGAAAAGAAAATGAATAAATGGGTATTTTTACCGATTTGAAAACAATTTTTTAATGGTAGATAACATTAAATCAAGTCGAAAAAACTATAATTCATAAAAACAGAAAAGAGCACATGAGAACTGAACAATTACAATTAAGACCAGTAGGTAAGGGGTTTGTAGTCGCTAGATCCAATGACGGTTTGCCCCCAATGAGACGCCTGGTTAAGGCGTATCTGAGTATTGATAAGAAGCCATACATCAAGCTGGACGGAAAGATTTCCCCTTTACTTCCAAGCCATAAATTTATTTCCGGAAACTAGCTCACCGTTTATCGCTGGTATTCTTTTTATGCATTCGCTGCAAAACAATAGCAAGTCCTGCCGATAAGAGGCATAGGCATGCTGCCAGAGTGAATGCCGCAGCGTAACTTCCGGTGAGAACTTTAGCAAAGTTGCCAGCAGCAATTCCTACTACTCCTGCAATACCATAAGCTGTAAACACCCATCCGTAGTTTGCTCCAAGATGTTTTGCTCCGAAGAAATCTGCAGTGGCAGACGGGAAGAGGGCAAAATTCCCACCAAAATTAAAACCTACCAGAGCCGCTCCTATACTAAGTGTTGCTTCTGTTTTCATTCCAGCCAGAAAAAACATCACTCCAGCCTGCAGGGAAAACATGGCAACAAAGGTTGCAGTGCGGCCAATTTTGTCGGAGAGAAATCCCCATACTATTCGGCCAACGGCATTGAAAATTGCCAGCAGCCCAACAGCTGCCGCACCTTTTAACATAATGTCACTTTTTTCGGTGGCCGTTAATATCCTTCCGGCCTCACTTGCTGCAATTACCAGTTGCTCTCCTGCAAAGACTTTTATAATTCCAATAACCATTAATCCGGCCATAGCACCACTGAAAAACATCAGCCACAGCAGATAAAATGCCGGATCTTTTAGTGTCTCCTGCCAGGTTGAGTCCGGCAGTATTTTTTGTTGCTGTACAGTTTCAGTGGATGGCGGATTGCAAAGCATCATTGCGCCAATGGTGATTCCCACAATGCAGATCACGCCGTGCATAATAAAAAACGGGAATATCCCCTGTTGACTGATATAGCCAAGTGCTCCCCATTTCTGGCTGAAAAGATAGGCGCCAAGGCCAAAACCGGCAACAGCTATGCCGCTTACCAGCCCTTTTTGCTCGGGGAACCATTTTACAAGTGCTGCAATGGGGCATACGTAAGCAAAACCGATACCGGCACCAGCCATAAAGCCGATGGTTCCCCACAGAAGGAGCAGACGATCCAGTTCTGCAACTTTACCAACATATTGATTGCCAAGCATGATACTCGCTACGATGCAGGTGGTCATGATTCCCATGGGTGTATATCGAACAATGACCGATTCTTTATCCAGATGTCCAAGGAAGGTATCGAACAGCATAAGGATTAGCAGGGTAACAACACCCGCAAAAAGGGCGTGGGCCAGATAAAAAACAATGGCGTTGGTCATAAGCCCTGCATAAATAAAACCGGTTCCCATTAGCAGGCCGCCAATCACGGCCGGAATGGTCGGGCCTTTTACGTCCTGCACACGACCGGCGATCACCATAACAGTTGCAAAACTTAAGATGCAGATGGAAAATGCATATTTGAGAATGCCCTGTTGTTTGGCGAGTTCAACATTGAGGGCAATTTCATCTTTTACGATGATGGTATCTGGATGAATATTTTCGCTTCCGGAAGTTATTTGCTGGGCTTCAGTAATGATGGTGGGGAAGATATTTGCTGTTAATGGCTCCCAGAATATTGAGTAACCGTAGACTGTGCCTAAGATGAGCTGTACCAGAATAGCACCGGCAAGAACTTGAAAACGCTTGTTTCTGTTTGGACTAATGGCTTCGGGTGTCGAACTTGTCATATTTTCCCCCTGTTATGAAAGAATATTATCACGTTTATTCTTTTATTTTCTCATATATGTGATCAAAATGACAGAGAAGAATTTACTTTTGTGAGGTTTGTTTTAACAGGTGAGAGCTCTGTAGATTTCAGGCATACGCACAGGAAGTTTACGAACATCATCAATAAAAATATAGTTGGCAGGGCCATACATGTGTTTCATGTATTCCTTTGCTTCCTGGTCTATAGTGATACAAAAAGGATGAATATCAGCCGTTTTGGCTTCAAGAAGGGCGTGTCTGGTATCTTCAATTGCGTATTGCCCTTTATAATCGTCATAATCCTCAGGCTTTCCGTCAGTAAGAGTGATTATAAGACGGGCTTTGGCATCCACGTCTTGCAGGATATTTGTGGCGTGACGAATGGCTGGCCCCATTCGTGTGTATTCGCTGGGAGTGATGGATGTCAGGCGTTCTTTCACTTTATCACCATAACTTTCTTCCAGATGTTTAACGTGGAAGAATTCACAACGCGAACGCCGCATTCCGGAGAATCCGTAAATTCCGTATCTGTCTCCAAGGACTTCCATGGCTTCTGCCATGAGCACCAGCGATTCTTTCAGGGCTCTGTTGATCCAGCCGGTGGTGGAGTTCGACATATCGACCAGAAAGAGTACGGCGATATCCCGTTCATCCCGTTGCAACCGGATAAATAAACGATCCGATCCGGGAAGCCCTGCTTTTGTATCTGAGATCGATTCGACCAGTGCGTCAAAGTCAATATCGTCCCCTTCACGCTGGCGTTTTACAAAATGTTCCTGGCTGCGCATCATCTCAAACTGATGACGCAAACGGATGGTTAAACCATGATATTTGTCGAGGGTGTTACGGATAAATGAAGAATAGACAGGTGTCAGTGATTTACAATGAAGTGTGCACCAGTTCTTTCGGTATCCCTGGCGTCTGTAATCCCACTCGTCGTAGAAAATACCTGCATTGCCCTCTGGGGTTTGCTCGGTTTTTGTGGAACCTGTGATATCCTGTTCAAGCATTAATTTTCCGGCTTTTCCGGCAGCACTGGATATGAATTTTGCCGGAAGGTGGCCAAATTCTTTTAGAAAAGTTTTACTGAATGCTTCCAGTTCCGGTGGCAAGTCGATCTCCTGATTATTAATGGTAACAAGGAGTGGTGCATCAGGTTCCTCTTTAGCGGTACCTGCAAATTCGCTGTCAACGATCATGCTTATATCTGATTCGGCAAGAATGTTTCCACTCTTTTTATCCTGATCCTCCTGCATTAATTTTGCCAGTTCTTTTTTGGAGAGGGAAAGCAGGTGGGTGGCCATAAGATCGCTCAGCTCTTCACCCATTTGCTGTTCTTTTATCTTTCCGGCCGTTACCACCGTGCTGAGTTTAAATACTCCCTGAAATGAAAAGGTTTTTACCAGCAATTCGGTGTCTTGTTCCTGTTTTATATCCTGACATAATGCTTCTGTGATCCGCATTGAATCATGTGGGCTTGCCTGTCCCGTAATAAATGCGTTGCGATCATTGCTGTTTAATATTTCTGACAACAATGCGGCCATATCTTCTTTGTTTACAATGATGGCGAATTGGAGAGCAGATAGTGGTGAAATTTTGTGAAACCTGTCTCGTAATTTGCTGAAAATATGTTTCTCGGCTGCTCTCATAAGGCCGGGCAGTTCCTGGTTTAGGAAAACCCGCACGCGAATAGATTCGAGGTTTTGGTAAATGCTGCTTGCGAGGTGAGGGGAGGCGAACCCTTGGAAAAAATCAACGAGATCCCTGGTTTTATTTGGGCTGCTTAAAAAACTGTTACAGACTATGAATCCCCACTGAAAAGTGAGTATTAATTTGTAAAAGAGAAAGTTTTCATCAATATTTTCAGAAAAACTGATCTCATCAGGGACAAAAATAGTCTTTGTATCTGTGAAGCACTGGCGGGACACAGCGATGCGCAGATCATCACGGGCGATGCCTCTGATATAAGGCAGGAGCTGTTTACCGGCAATGCTAAGTGGTAAGCCTCCGCTGCCGTCAAGTTTGGCAAGATATTCCTTGAGATCATCTTGCATAAAACGCTGGGCGGCACGCAACCCTTTTGTTTCATAGAGATCAAGGGTGATTCCTATCCAGCGTGGAACCTGTTCAATGGATAATGTACGCAAGGCTTTCGGCAGCAGCCGCAGGAAATCGTAACAGAGAGAATGGGACACTGGCCAGATAACCGGCACGTGACCCAATGCTGCTTCACAGATTGCTTCGCTTTCGTCGGCAAAAGGATCCAGTACTTCCTCTACGTCCCATTCGTTTGGGATATCGGGGGCGACCAGATCGTAAAAACGTTTTGCAAGTGTTGCAGGGCGCATATCAGAATACTGAACTGACCATTTCCTGCAACGCTCCCAGCAGTTCAGGGTCGTCGCTTAGTGGTTCAATTAGTGCTGCCCGACAGGCGGTGTGAATATCTATTCCACTGCTTAACAGCTGCCCGGTCTGGATTAGTAGTCTGGTGGATGCTCCTTCGGCAAGACCTGATTCTTTGAGGCTTCTGGTCATTTCGGCAAGTTTCACTAATGATTCGGCAACTTCCTGTGTTACATGTCCCTCACGCAAAACGATTGCAGTTTCCATTTTTGCTTCGGGATAGTCAAAGGAGAGCGCCACAAAGCGCTGTCTGGTGGATGGTTTTAAATCTTTTAAAACACTTTGATATCCGGGATTATACGATACGCTGATCATGAAATCGGGTGGCGCACTGAGAAGCTCTCCACGTTTCTCAACAGGAAGTTCCCGGCGGTCATCAGCCAGAGGATGGATAACCACTGTGGTATCTTTTCTGGCTTCCACAATCTCGTCAAGGTAACAGATCGCACCATGGCGGACTGCAAGAGTTAAAGGCCCGTCAGTCCATACAGCTTCGCCGGAACGGATGAGATAACGCCCCACAAGATCACTGGTGGAAAGGTCATCATGGCAGGAGACCGTAATTAATGGAAGTTTGAGTTTCCAGGCCAAAAATTGCATAAACCGTGTTTTACCGCAACCAGTTGGTCCTTTTAACAGAAGTGGCAAACCATTTTTGTGTGCGGCAAGGGCAATTTCTATTTCGGAACCCGTTGCCAGATAATACGGTTTTTTGGTGATCAGGTGCTCTTCCAGACGTTGATTTTGCTGCTTCATTTATTTGTGTAGGCTCCAGACTTTTTTTGTTGTGAGAAAATGAAAAGTACAGGCTATATGATGTGAACGAAAAGTCTATCCGTCAAGAACTATTCTCAAAAAAATGCCAGGCGATGCGGTATCAGACGAACTTTCAAAATGTTAAAGAATTGTCTTTAGTAAGAAATGCATTTTTATACTATATCTTGTAGATAAAACTTGAACGCACCACCTCTGTAGTGTATAAACATGTTCAACGGCGAAGCCACAAAAGTGCTTATCTGGCCGTTTATCTGCTTTTAAACTCCCTATATTATATAAAGCCAAGAGGAAAATATGACTCCAGATTTAACAAAACAGGAACTTACCACCACTGCCGAAACTGTACTCAGTAGACGCTACTATTTAAAGGATGAAAGCGGTGAGCCTGTCGAGTCGTGGGAAACGCTGTGCAAGCGAGTAAGTATTGCTGTGGCTGAGGTCGATAAAGAGAGTGATCAGCATGAAGCGTTGCGGGAATCTTTTTTCCGTATGATGTACCATCTTGATTTTTTACCAAACTCTCCCTGTCTTATGAATGCAGGCACTGATCTTGGCCAGTTATCCGCCTGTTTTGTGTTACCCATTGAAGATTCCATGGATGGGATTTTTACTGCCATTCGTAATGGTGCGCTTGTTCATAAAACAGGAGGTGGCACCGGGTATTCTTTCTCTCGCCTTCGTTCACGTAATGCTTCTGTTCGTTCTACTCAAGGAGTGGCGTCAGGCCCGCTTTCTTTTGCGGCCGTTTTTGATGCGGCAACCGAGACTATCAAACAGGGTGGAAAACGCCGTGGTGCTAATATGGGTGTGCTTCGTGTTGATCATCCCGATATTATGGATTTTATCTGTGCCAAGGAAGATCAGGGCGTATTTACAAACTTTAATTTCAGTGTTGCCATCACCGATGATTTTATGAAGGCAGTGGAAGAGGGTGCTGAATATACCCTGATTGAACCATCCACTGGCGAAGATGTTGGATGCCTTGATGCTGCAGCAGTTTTTGAAAAAATTATTGATCTTGCCTGGCATAATGGTGAACCGGGTGTGCTCTTTATTGATGCTGCTAACAGAGATAATATGACTCCTCAGCTTGGTGACTTTGAAGCCACAAACCCATGTGGGGAGCAGTGGTTATTGCCTTATGAGAGTTGTAATCTTGGATCTCTTAACCTTGCTAATTTCGTAAAAGACGGAAAAGTGGATTACAAACGTATGGAAGGCACTGTTCGGGTGGCCACTGCATTTTTGGATAACGTGATAGATTGCAATCGTTTTCCTATTCCTGAAATTGAAGAAATGACTCTCCAAACCAGGAAGATAGGAATGGGGATTATGGGTTTGCACGATATGCTGATTCAGCTTGGTCAGCCTTATGGTAGTGAGGAAGGACGTGAAACTGCTGCTGAAGTAATGGCATTTGTTCGTGCAAAAGCTGAAGAACGATCTCGTGAGCTTGCAGAAGAAAAGGGCGCTTTTCCTGCCTATGATGAAGAATATCAGGATTACCCGGCCAGAAGAAATGCAGCTCTTACTTCCATTCAACCCACCGGTACTGTTTCCATGATTGCCGACTGTGCAAGTGGTTGCGAACCTTATTTCTCAATCGTTATGATTAAGAATGTTATGGATGGAGATCGTTTAATCCTTGTTAATAAACACTTTGAGCAGATTGCAAGAGCTGAAGGTTTTTATTCTGAAGAATTGATGACTAAAGTTGCAGATAGCGGCACGGTTATTGGCCACGATGAAATTCCTGAAAAGTGGCAGGAAGTGTTTCGAACTGCCCAGGACGTATCCTCCGACGATCATATTCAGATGCAGGGAGTCCTCCAGAAAAATGGTGTGGATTCTTCCATTTCCAAGACCATTAATCTGCCAAACAGTGCCACCCGTGAAGAGGTAAAAGAATCTTACCTGAAGGGATTTACTCTGGGTTGCAAGGGGCTTACCGTGTATCGTGATGGGTCCCGTGATTCGCAGGTGTTGAACACAAAAGCCAGCGAAGCTGCCGAGCAGACTGCTGTTGTTTCCTCAGCTGGCGGGGGGGTGAAGAAAAAGCTCCCTGATATGCTTAGTGCCAAACGTTACCGTGTGAAGGATCAGCATCAGAAATCTGTTTATATCATCGTTTGTTTTGATGAAAATGAGCAGCCCATGGAAGTTTTTGCAAAATTCCCCTTTGATAACCGGGTTGATTTGAAAGACAAATCAACCATGTGGACCACTACCTGTCGTCTGGTTTCCCTGGCACTGCGTTTTAACATTCCAGCAGCTGAAATCATTAAACAACTTGATCGCTCAAGTGGACATATGCTTGACCTTCCCGCTCAGTTGAGTAAGTTGTTCAAGTCATTTATGGCCAGTACGCAACATGGTTTTGCTGCGACCTGTCCTGAATGTGCCGGCAATGTGGTTTTTGAAGAGGGATGTGAAACCTGCCATGATTGCGGGTATAGCAAGTGCTCCTAGCACCGGTGATGAACAGTAAGCCGGTATAAGTGCCTTGGTGCGGATTAACCATTTGAGTTTGAAAACACATTTAAACTTTTTGTTTTTTAATGCGGTTATTCTGTTGTAGGGCACTAACAGATCGAAGGTAAAGTGAGAAATTAGTTATGGGAAAGATAGGAAGAAACGAACAGTGCCCTTGTGGTAGCGGAAAGAAATTTAAACACTGTTGTTTACCAAAAGAGCAGGCTGGGCTGGTTCGTACCAATCCAGAAGCAGAGTTGAAGATCTCTCTACTCAGTGAGATTAATGCAATCGTTGCTGTTGCTCTTGATAAGCGGCAAAAGATTAAAGAGCTTGGCGTGTTTATTCTGCTGGCCACCGCAAATGGTGATGCCTGGCTGCTTGAAATTACTGATTCTGATGCGGTACAATTAGCCAAAGATGGTGAAGCCCTAGAAATTCCAATTGATGAGAACTCTGACACCATAGAGATTAACTGGAGTCATACTTACGATTTGTCGAAGAAAGAGTTTGAGCTCACCGCTTACAGTGATAAGTCCAAAACCGTGATGGCTGAGTATCCGACTCAGGAGATCAATGCTGCAATAAAACGTATTAAAAAGCGTTTTCCAAGTGAAGTGTTAGATCGTGTTCATGTTGATCCTGCCACTCAGGAGCAGGCGGCCTGATTTTTGTAGGAAACAGATTTATGAACCTGGCTTTTCGAATAGTCCCCATGGCAACCGTTATGGGGACTATTTTTTTGCTCTCCCATCAGCCGGGGGATACTCTGCATTTACCCACGTTTCCAGGATCTGATAAAGTAGCACACATGGTGGCCTATGCTACTCTTGCGCTTACTGTGCTCTGGCTTTTGGGCAAGCGGGGACTGGAGCGAAAAAAGGCTGCGGCATTGTTAACGGTTTGTTTCTGTTTGCTCTACGGAATATCAGACGAATTTCATCAGTCTTTCATCCCGCATCGTTCGGTGAGCGCACTTGATATTGTGGCTGATGTAACCGGGGCAATGTTGATTGCTGCCTTTTGGTTCTTTAACGAACAAGTGCGGAGAAAGATATCTGTGATGTGAATAACAAGCGGCATTGAATTAGATGCAGTTGTACGTGCTTGACTTAATAATCTTGTGGGTCTGTTCTTGTTAAATCTGGCAGGATTAAGATTGAGTCTTGAATTTGCTGAAATCGTTGATGTTTTCGGCGGGTATTCTTTCATAAATGAAGAATAATTGGTGCGTCAAGGTTCAGGGGAAAGTTGTTGACTTTGAGAAAAACATTACATATTACTATTAGTCGGCTGTTCCAGCCTCTGATACAGTCGATTTTGCTAATTCTCTACTGAAAGGTGAACCCATGGAACCTGATAAAATCACGGCCGAAATAAATATGTTAACGGTGTCGCAAAAATTAATTATAGCACAGGACATTTGGGATTCCATTGCCCGGGAAAGCGGAAGTCTACTCATGCCTGAGTGGCAAAAAAACGAACTCGACAAAAGATATAAATACTATAAGGATAAAAAATCGACACTACATGATTGGCAGGATGTGCATAGTAGTTTGCGGGAAAAATATAAATGAAACTCCGCTATACTGGTCGAGCTGCAGAAGAGCTTGATATTGCTTTTTCCTGGTATGAAAGTCAGCGAAGAAGCTTGGGCTTTGAATTTCTTGATTGTGTGGAGGCCGCAATAGAGACAATTCTCCAGATGCCCGGATTGTATGCTGAGCATCATCGTCATTTCCGACGTGCCTTAGTTCGACGTTTTCCATTCTCAATTTTTTACACTATTGAAAACGATGAGATAGTGGTTCATGCTGTATTTGATAACAGACAGGATCCTGCAAGATTGCCGTAATGCTCAAATATCTATCTGTTGAAAGGTTTGGCACAACCAAAGCCAGACAGATACTTCTCTGATCCCGTCCCTTGGTCGTTACCCAAATTTACTACACCCTAAATAGTGTACCGTTTGCACATTAGCTCAATGCAGTTTTTACCATCTGTGAGGCAATTCCCATATTCAGTTTTTCGCCGTATTCCTTTTTCAACGTTCCCATAACCATACCGATAAGTTTCGGATTCTTTTCAGGAAGCCCCGCAACTATAGCATCCACGATTTTTTGAGTTTCTTCCGGGCTCATTGTTTTTGGGATAAAAACTTCGAGAATCTCTACGGCGTTGCCGACATCAATTCCGGCTTCAATGGACTGGTGCGCCATTTTAAGCTCTCTTTTGGCGGCTGCCAATACGTCTTTTTCGTTGGCGTCACGATTGCCGTCATTTTTGGCCAGCTTTTGGGCAGCATCGAGAAGCATTCCGAGGATGGTGGATTTTTTTGGATCTGTTTTTTTCGCAAGCATCATTTCCTTGCGTAGGTCTTTGATGTTCATTTTGTTTTTTTAGGAGTTGTTTTTAGTTTTTGGGGAACGGCATCACTGGACGTTCTTTCTCGCATCGCTGTTGATTTCTTGATTTTCTACCAGAATTTTACTCCTGTCCAGATCATGCGGACTTTCCGCAAAGACTGATCAGCACAGGAGTAAAATTCTGGTGAGAAAATGCTACGAAATCAAGCAGGATGATGCGAGAAAGAACATCCAGTGACGCCTCCTGCTGAAATCGTAGATCGTGCAGGTTTATTTTTGTAGCAGTTTTGCCATTTCTTTTGCGCCATAGGTAATTATGATGTCTGCTCCTGCTCGTTTGATTGAGAGCAGGGTTTCGGCTAGTACTTTTTCTCCGTCAATCCATCCATTTGCAGCCGCTGCTTTAATCATGGCATACTCACCACTTACGTGGTATGCGGCGATGGGCAGATCGAATTCGTCGTTCAGACGACTGATTATGTCAAGATAGGCGACTGCTGGTTTAACCATGAGGATATCGGCACCTTCATCAACGTCTAAGGTTGCTTCACGCAGTGCCTCTTTCGCATTGGCCGGATCCATTTGATAGCTTCGTCTGTCACCGAATTGCGGAGCGCAATTTGCCGCATCACGAAACGGGCCATAAAATGCTGATGCGTATTTTACGGAGTAGGACATAATGGGGATCATATCAAAATTTTCTTCATCAAGACTTGCTCTGATTTCGGCAACCCGGCCATCCATCATATCAGACGGGGCGACTATATCTGCACCAGCCTGAGCATGGGAGAGGGCTGTTTTTGCTAGAATTTCAAGCGTTGCGTCGTTATCTACGGTATCTCCAATCAGACAGCCGCAATGGCCATGGTCGGTGTATTCGCAAAGGCAGACATCGGTGATGACAGTGAGTTCCGGTGATTTGTTTTTCAGCTCACGGATACCTCGCTGGATAATTCCGTCTTTGGCATGTGCTCCGCTACCCATAGCATCTTTCTGCTCAGGGAGTCCGAAGAGCAGCATGGATTTTACTCCAAGGCTTAAACATTCTTCGGCCTCTTTTGATAACTGATCCACGCTCATTCTGAAAACTCCAGGCATGGACGGGATTTCCTCACGCTTGTTTTTTCCAGGCATTATAAAAACTGGTGAAACAAACTGATCCGGAGAAAGGTGGGTCTCACGGATGAGAGCACGCATATTTTCATTTTTACGGAGACGGCGGGGACGATATTCTGGAAAGACCATTGGGATTGCTCCTAAGCAGTTATATTGAGACTTTTTAGTTTTTTATGTAAATGACTGCGTTCCATTCCCACGCTTTCGGCGGTTTGGGAAACATTGCCTTCATTTTCGTTAAGTTTAAAACTGAGGTATTCCTGTTCAAATTGTTTTTTTGCATCTTTGAAACTTGCCTTCTTGTATGCAAGCATTTCACCCTCAGCAGGTTCTGCGGCGGGAAGTTTTTGCGTGCCCGGGTTCAGGAAAAGTGTGATATCTTCTTTATCGATCTTGTCAGATGCACACATAATGGCAATGCGTTCTACGAAGTTTTTAAGTTCCCGCACGTTTCCTGGCCATGAGTGTTTGGCCATGAGAGCAAGGGCATCTTTGGTGAATTCTTTTCTGGCCATACCTTTGTTGTTTAACACTGTCATAAGGCTCTCGACCAGCAGTGGAATATCTTCTAAGCGTTCCGAAAGATCCGGTACCCGGATGGGAACCACATTAAGACGCCAGAACAGATCCGCACGGAAGCTGCCGTTTTCAATTTCCTTTTCGAGATTCTTATTGGTGGCGGCCAGAACCCGAACATTCACTGCGATTGTTTTGTGGCCACCCACTCGTTCAAAGGTTTGTTCCTGGAGGATTCTGAGGATCTTGGCCTGGGTTTTCATGCTCATATCGCCAATTTCATCGAGAAAAAGAATCCCGCCATCGGCCTGATCAAATTTGCCGCGTTTGGCACTAATTGCACCTGTAAAAGATCCTTTTTCATGGCCAAAGAGTTCTGATTCTATAAGCTCTTCAGGAATTGCAGCGCAGTTCACTTCAATCATGGGCTGATTTTTGGCAAGGGATGCACGGTGGATAGCCTGTGCCACAAGTTCTTTACCTGTTCCGTGGTCACCACGAATAAGTACCCAGGCGTCAGTGGGAGCCACACGCTCAATTTGTGCTATTAAATCTACTATTACTGGAGATTTTCCTGTGATCTGAACACTTGTATCTGTTTTTTCCCGGAGGATTTTGTTTTCTGTTTCCAGCTGGGAAAAACGAAGGCCATTTGTGATGGCCAGGATAATTTTATCATAGGAAAGTGGTTTTTCCACAAAATCAAAGGCACCTTTGCGGGTGGCCTGAACTGCGGTTTCTATGGTTCCGTGGCCGGAAATCATGATAACCGGTAAGGAGTAACTCTTTTTGATTTTTTCAAGGGCAGTGAGCCCATCCATATTATCGCCAAGCCAGATATCAAGCAGGATGAGGTCGATACTTTTTTCTTCCAGGATCGTTAACCCTATTTCTGCGCTGGAAGCGCAAACGGGGGTGAAACCCTCATCTTCCAGAATGCCGGAAAGGGATTCCTGGATGGATATTTCATCGTCTATAATCAGGATTTGCTTTGTCATGATGCCAGTTTGTTATCAGCTAACTGCTATTCTTTTTTGGCTAAGGGGTAGTTCAATGGTGAAAATAGTGCCCTGGGGCTTGTTGTCATGCACGCGAATATATCCGTTATGATCCGACACGATGGTGGAAACAATAGCAAGTCCGAGGCCAGTGCCTGTTTTTTTGGTTGAAAAGTAGGGCTCAAAAAGCCGGGCCTTTTCATCTTCTGTTATTCCCGGTCCGGAATCGCAGACTTGCAGGTAGAAATTTTCTTCCTCTTCATCCAGTGCCAGAATAATATCTATTGTACCGCCCTCGGGTAAAACTGCAACCGCATTGTCGAGGAGATTGATGAGGCAACGTTTAATCTGTTCAATATCAAAACTGAAAACAGGAATTGTATCCAGTGCATCAACTGTAAAGTTGATATTGCCATGTGCCTGTTTGTAGAGAACCAGCGTTTCTTCTATCATTTTGCTTATGTCTGCGGATGCCCGGTTGATCTTGGGCATTCTGGCAAATTGGGAGAATTCGCTGACCAGCTGTTTCAGTTCATCCACCTGTTTGATGATAGTATGTGTGCACTGATCGAAGATACTATTTTCTTCAGAGAGTATTTCCGGGTATCGCCTGCGTAAACGTTGGGCGGAAAGCTGGATGGGAGTGAGCGGGTTCTTTATTTCATGGGCAATGCGTCTTGCAACTTCACGCCAGGCGGCCATGCGCTGCATTTTTTCAAGTTCGGTGAGGTTGTCAAAAACCAGCACAAAACCCTGTGGTTCATTGTCTTCATTGCTCAGTCTGGTGAATGTTACCAAAAGTGAGAAATTTTCTTTTAAAACAGAGAGCTTCAAGTGCTGACGGACAGATATTTTACCGGTGATTTGTAGTTCTTTAATGAATTCTTTTATGATATCGGCATGTTCCGGTGGGAGCGCGTCGAAATATTTGCGGCCGAGGAAAAATTCTTTACCAATATTAAGCAGCTTTTCTGCAAATCTGTTGATGGTGGTAATTGTTCCGTCGTCGGCAAGGGAAATAACGCCAGCTTCCACATTCTGGAGGATGATTTCTGTATATCTGCGTCGTTCATCAGCATCTTTTGAGCTTTTTTGCAGGGCGTGCAAGGCATCGGCAAGTTTTGCGTTACTGGAACTTACGTTGGCAGTCATGGTGTTAAAGGAATCCACCAGTTGTCCCATTTCATCGTTGGACTCTTTCTCAAGCACAAAGCTGAGATCGCCTTCGGCAACACGTCTGGTTGCAACCGCCATTTTATCAAGAGGTTCTGTGATACTTCTGGCTATATAAAGGCCAAACCAGATAGCTGAAAAAACAATCAGCAGGGTAACGATTAGCAGAATAATGAGTATCCAAAATTTGAACGGTTTTTTGAGGTATTTAAGCTGGCTATAATCTTCAATTCCCTTGGAAATAAGAGTGAGACGATCACGTTGTTCTTTTTTTATGACCAGGGTGGTCACAAGAAATGCTTCCTGCTCAGGATCCCATGGTAGTTTTATATCATTTATTCGTCGAATGAGATCACCAACGCCTGACTCCTGGATGACTGTTTCAGGGGTTCCTGTTTGCGCAATTTTATCAAGTGTTGATCCGGGTATGGGGATTTGTTTCTGGCTGGCAAGCAGAGGAGAGGCAGCAGTGAAGGTTTTGCTCCGGTGTTCGGAGATGAGAGTAAAACTCAGCCCATTTCTTGTGTCGTAGGTTTTGAGTATTGCGGCCAGGCTTTTTTCAAATGCTTCATTATTTAGATTAATTTTGGGATGAAGGTGGAGCTTCTTTTCAACGGTGTCTCCAAGGACATTTACTTCTTCTTTTGTGTCCCGCAGGTGTGCTTTTGCAAGATCCAGTGAATTCTCCAGTGAGATTTCAATATTTGAATTAAACCAGTAGTCCATGGAAGTGGATACAAATTGGAGGGAAATAAAGAAGAGGAGGATAGTAGGGATAAGGGACAGTGAAATAAAGGAGATAACCAGTTTTGTTTTGAGTTTTGAACCAAGAACATTTTGTCTGGACTCAAAAAACAGCTCTGCCAGATTCCGAAGAATCAGAAAGAGCATAAGTAAAACCAGAATAACGTTGAGATTGATCAGTGCAAAAATCAGGATATCGCTGGATATGGGCAGGGAAATATCTACTTTCAAAAGTGATTTTTCAAGCCATACAACAAATGGGATGAGACCGAGGCAGAGCAGAATAATCCAGCGGATCATTCGTTTTTTCTGCTGCCGCTGCTGCGGGCTGAGTTTGTTTCTACTCAGTTCCTGCACGGGGCGATCTGTATTGCCTGAGGTGGTTTTATCCATGAACAATAAGTATCAATAGTTAAATTCTATGTTATGCCATTCTGTTTCCACATTACCGAGGGAGATAAAAGGAATAACATAATGAAGATTCATGGGCAGTGTCTTTTCATATAGAGTCGCTTTCATCCGAAGCTCGTAGGAGCTGTCAGGTGTCAGTTTTGTAAGCTCGATTACTTTAAGGCCGTTTATTTCATTCATTATTTTCATGGCCTCTGCAATATTCGGGAAGCTCATGGTTCTGTTTCGCTGTTCTGCTAACTGTAGCTGATACTGTTCCTTTAATGTATCGAATTTAAGGCTGTGCACAAATTCCACACTGCTTAGCTCCTCGTTGGCCCAGTTTTTACGAATATGAATAAGCTCAACCTGAAACGTGAACACCATTGGAATCCCACTGTGCAGCGCTTCTTCGAGCTTTTCCTGACTATTGTTGTCCAGTAGTGCAAAGAGCAGGAGGTGGCTGTCAGAAGTGGTGAGAGTAACATCTTTAAACTGAACCTTGTCTTTATTCTCAGCAAGTGCGTCGCCGTTCACTGTAAACAGTATAAGAAATATAAAAAATATGAGAAATATCGGGTGAATTAGAAATCGCATATAGTGTGAATAAATCCGTATGGAGGGAGAGACCTCATGTAAAGATATTTGAATGCAAAGCCTTTGTAAGTAGCAGTGCTGTGTATGGAAAAGTAGTATAAATATCTTAACCAAATTCCTGTCAAAAAAAAACGAAAAGCTTTTCCAGGGTATTAAAAATATGATAAAGGGACTTTCTCTTGACAGGACCATAAGAGAACATTAGTTTGTGCATATGTTATTTATGTTTTCCTTAAATAAAAACCCACTGTTTATTTTTGATGGTGGAAATATACCATTTTAAACCCTTTGTCAGGAGGATAGTATGAACCGAGACGTAGATTTGTACCGTACAGAAAGCGAGAAAAGTGTTGAGCAGTTTGTTTCTGATTTTCACGATGTGGGAAAGAAATATGACTTTGTTATCAATAACTTTGAAAATATGGATATGAAACAAACGTTTCGTGAGCATGGGGGAATTGTGCCCGATGAATTTGATCTTCATATGGTACAGGTTTGTAAGCCGACTAAGGCTGATGCAAGCCTTACTGCAAATCCTGAACGAGCCATTCTTATGCCTAAATTTGTTATGGTTTTTACAAAAGACGATGAAACGCATATTCGTTATCTTAGTTATAGTATAAATGAAATATTGGAATTGGTGCCTGATGATCCTAAATTTCCGGAGAGTGTTTCTCAAACATTTGAGAAAATTCGATCTATGATTGATGAGGCAAAATAAGAGGTTTTATGTAATGAACATTCTAAAATATATACAGAAAAATTTAGTTTATGTAATTCCTGTTGCCATGGTTCTTGGGCTTATTGGTGGTGGCTATGTTTTTAATGCCAAACCGCTGAAACAACTAATTATTCCTATTACTTTTTTTATGGTTTATCCGATGATGGCAACCTTAAATGTGAAATCCATTTTTAAGGTGGGTGATGCTAAATTGCAGATAGTTACCCAGATCATCAACTTTATTTTTGTTCCTTTGATTGTTTATACCCTCGGAAAAGTATTTTTTACCGGAGCTGATGAAAAATATGGTCTTTGGGCTGTGGGATTGTTTCTGATTGGTGTTTTACCGGCATCCGGTATGACCATTTCATGGACAGGATTTGCAAAAGGCAATAAAGAAGCCGCAACTAAGATGTTGATTTTCGGCCTCCTGATTGGTTCAATGGCTGCTCCTGTCTATACAAAAGTATTTATGGGTGCAACTGTCGATGTCGATATGCTGCATATGTTTAAGCAGATTTGTATTTTTGTTTTTGTTCCTTTGATTGCAGGAATTCTTACTCAGAATTACCTTGTGAAGAAACATGGGAAAAAGGCCTGGATGGAAGTGTACAAACCCAAATTCCCTCCATTTTCAGCACTTGGTGTTACCATGATTGCTTTTACAGCAATGTCCCTGAAGGCTAAAAATATTTTGGCTAATCCTAGTGATATTGTGGCAATCCTTATTCCACTGATTGTTTTTTACTTTCTCTCTTATGTGTTGTTGTCAGTAATTGGTAAATTGTTTTTCAAACGAGAGGATGCCATTGCGATGGTATTTGGTGTGGTTATGCGTGATCTTTCCATTGCCTTAGCCATTGCTATGACAGCCTTTAAAGAGCAGGGTATGACTATAGCCTTGTTGATTGCTCTGGCGTATGTCATACAGATTCAATCTGCGGCCTGGTATATAAAGTTGGTCCCGTGGATATTCGGGCCTGTTGAGAAAACAGATAGTTAAGTACTATTATAAATAAAATTGTCGAATATATTTCGATATTGAAGGAGAAAGAGTTATGCGAATAGCAATACCAACCAACAACCCTGGCGGTATGGAAGCACCAAGGTCAGATCATTTTGGACACTGTGATGTTTTTACACTGGTGGAGGTTGATGGAGATAATAAAGTTGTATCCGTTGACTTGCTGCCGGTTCCAGACCATGGCGCTGGTGGTTGTATGATCCCTGTAAACACTTTGAGGGATGCAGGGGCAAATATAATTGTTGTCGGTGGAATAGGCGCGCGTCCCATGCAGGGATTTGCTGAAGTGGGAATCGATGTGTACTGGGCAGATAAGAACAGTATCCCCACTGCCGGAGATGTTATGGAGAAATTCTGTGCAGGTCAACTTCCCAAGATGAACACTGATCAGGCTTGCGGTGGCGGCAGTAACTGTCACCACTAAGGGTTGATTCTCAGGAAAGCACAGGTATTATAGACATATGTCCTTGTGGAAACGGCAGGATTCGGTTCTGCCGTTTTTTTAATCTTTTATACCGATGTGAGCCATGTCCCCGAGACCAAAGAAAGAAAGAAAATGTGAAGGGAATTTTTGCGGGCGAGCTTTTAAACCTACAGGAACACCCCTTTCCAAACTGACCCAGATTGAGCTTTTTCGTGATGAGATGGAGGCCTTACGGCTTTGTGATCGTGAGGGAATGACCCAGGAACAAGCGGGCCGGAAAATGGGCGTTTCAAGGGGAACAATTCAGCGCATTATTACCATTGCCAGAAAAAAAACTGCAGAAGCTATTTCTGAAGGACGGGCTTTGATTTTTGTTGATGATTGAGCGAGCAGGTTTGCTTTTTTCAAATTAAATATTTTCTCTTGTTTTGTGAAATGTAATCTCCGGCCATTTTTCCATAAAGAAATTCAGCATCCATTCGTTTTGTGCGAGATGGGTGAGAAAACCTTCCGCATCATACGCCAGTGACATCTGGTTTTTCTGCTCAAATTCAGCGAGTTTTTTCTTGTCTTCACATTCCACCCAACGGGCAGCCTGAAAATCTACAGGTTCGTAAATTGCTTCCACATTATATTCATTTTTTAATCTGGCAACAGTTACTTCAAACTGCAACACACCAACCGCACCCATGATATGCGCTGAGCCGATGATGGGTTTGAAAACCTGAATTGCGCCTTCTTCTGCTAACTGCTGTAAGCCCTTGTGCAATTGCTTCATGCGCAACGGATCTTTAAGGATTACCCGCCGGAAATGTTCAGGTGCAAAGTTTGGAATCCCTGTAAATTTCAGTTCTTCTTTTGGGGTGAAGGTGTCGCCTATCTTTATTGTTCCGTGGTTATGCAGTCCAATGATATCTCCGGGCCAGGCCTCTTCAACATTTGCTCTGTCCTGTGCCATAAAGATAGTTGCATTGGCAAGTGTAATGTCTTTGCCGAGACGATGGTGCCTCACCTTCATTCCTCTGGTGAATTTACCGGAACAGATCCTGAAAAAGGCAATACGATCCCGGTGTGCCGGATCCATATTTGCCTGAATTTTAAAAACAAATCCTGAAAATGCTTCCTCAGTGGGTAACACCTCCCTTGTAGTGGCTGCTCTTGGTTTTGGTGGTGGTGCCATCTCTACAAAAGCGTCGAGAAGTTCCTGCACGCCAAAATTGTTTACAGCAGACCCAAAGAAGACCGGTGTTTGACTGGCCGCCAGGTAATGCTCATATTCAAATGGGTTGGCTGCACCTTCAAGCAGTTCGATGTCTTCACGGAGCACATTCGCATCGTGCTCACCAATGGCTTCATCAAGACGGGGATCATCAAGAGACTCAATAGTAATTCCCGCATCTTTACTTTCTGTGCCAGCAGTAAAGAGGTGGATCCGTTTTTTATGGAGGTTGTAAACGCCTTTAAAGGTTTTTCCCATACCAATGGGCCAGGACATGGGAGTGCATTCTATTTGCAGTTTATCTTCAATATCTTCCAGAATATCAAGAGGATCCATTCCGTCACGATCAAGCTTGTTGATAAAGGTGATGAGTGGTGTGTTTCGCATTCGACAAACTTCCATCAACTTTTCAGTCTGTGCTTCAACACCTTTGGCCGAATCGATCACCATGATTGCAGAATCCACAGCTGTGAGAACCCGGTAGGTATCTTCAGAGAAATCCTGATGGCCGGGTGTGTCGAGCAGGTTTACTTCGTAATCGCCATAGGTGAATTTCATGACAGAAGTGGTAACGGAAATTCCACGTTCCTGTTCAATTGCCATCCAGTCACTGGTGGCATGCCGATCAGCTTTTCGGGATTTAACAGCACCTGCCATATTAATGGCACCTCCGTAGAGGAGGAGCTTTTCGGTGAGTGTTGTCTTTCCGGCGTCAGGGTGGGAAATAATGCCGAATGTACGTCGTTTGGCGACTTCCTGTTCAATCTTTTTGGACATGATATTCGATAAACTCGTAAAAAAGTGAAATTGCAGATGGCTAAGTAAAAAACTTCATATTCGAGGAACTCAAATTTGATGGAGTGAGACGTACTTAAGTACGTCGTAACGACAGCAAATTTGAAGTGACGAAGAAGATGAAGAATTTTTACGACGCCATCATATTTGAAGAATATGTTTAGATTTGGCTCTGTTTATAGTATAAAGTTCCTGTTTTGCAGGTACATCTCCATAGGGTAAATCGTATTGCCCAGAAAGAAAACTAAAAAACAAGTGAAAAATGGAAACAGAGAGAGCACGAAAGATTCTTGTCACCGGCGGCTGTGGTTTTATTGGCGCAAATTTTGTGAGATTATTACTGGCCGAGCATCCCTCGTGGCGGGTGATTAATCTTGATAAACTGACCTATGCCGGTAATCTCCAAAATCTGGCTGGCATCGAAGAGAGCGAACAGTATCGTTTTGTAAAGGCTGATATTTGTGACATGCCGGCCATGGAAAAACTGTTTCAGGAAGAACAGATAGATTCCGTTGTCCATTTTGCTGCTGAATCCCACGTGGATCGTTCTATTACAGGGCCTGCTGCCTTTATTCAGACAAACATTGTGGGGACTTTTTCGCTTCTTGAAGCGGCCAGAAAAACATGGCTTGATGGCTCCTGGAAGGGAAATGATCCCTGTTTTCTTCATGTCTCAACTGATGAGGTGTATGGTTCTTTAGGGGATACCGGTATGTTTACCGAAACAACACCCTTTGATCCAAGATCACCCTATTCAGCTTCTAAGGCATCATCGGATCATCTGGTGAATGCATACTTTCACACCTATGATATGCCCATTCTTATTACCAACTGTTCCAATAATTATGGGCCCTATCAATTTCCCGAAAAACTGATCCCGCTTATCTTTCATAATTCCATGAATGGAAAAGATTTACCTATTTATGGTGACGGAAAATATGTACGTGACTGGCTCTATGTAAAAGATCATTGTGAGGCTATTGTTGAAGTATTGAATAAAGGCAAAGCCGGACAATCTTACAATATCGGGGGGAACAACGAAAAACAGAATCTGGAAGTTGTCACACTCATCTGTGATACCCTTGATAAAAAAGTGGGACTGCCCAAATCTGGTGAGCCCAGAAAAAACCTGATGGTATCCGTAAAAGATCGCCTGGGACACGACAGGAGATATGCAATTGATGCCAGTTTTATTAAAGAGCAAATTGGCTGGGAACCAAAAATAACCTTTGAGGTTGGAATAGAAAAAACAGTTGACTGGTATCTGGCAAATCAGCCCTGGGTAGACGCAATTATTGATGGTAGTTATAGAAGGAATATGAAATGAAGGTGATTAAGACCGCAATTTCTGATGTATTGATTGTCGAACCCACTGTATTTGGTGATGAACGTGGTTTCTTTTACGAAAGTTATAACGAACGTAAATGGAAGGAACTAACCGGTCTTGATACCCAGTTTGTTCAGGATAATCACTCTAAATCCTCACAAGGAGTTCTCCGGGGGATTCATTACCAGATCAAACATTCTCAGGGAAAACTGGTACGGGTTGTTGCGGGCGAAGTATTTGATGTGGCAGTTGATTTACGTAAAAGTTCCCCCACCTTTGGTAAGTGGGTTGGGGAGCGCTTAAGTGCTGAGAATAAAAAGATGCTCTGGGTGCCGGAAGGTTTTGGTCACGGTTTTTTAGTGCTTTCAGAGACTGCCGAGTTCCTGTATAGAACAACCGATTTTTACGCACCGGAACATGAACGTTGTATTATCTGGAATGACCTGGAGCTAAAGATTGAGTGGCCGGTTGATGGAAAGCCGCAACTTTCAGAAAAAGACGTGAATGGGAGCGTATTTGCTGAGGCAGAGTACTATTCCTGATTGCCGCCAAAGCACAGCCTTAACTTCAATCCAGATTTGTTCTCTTTAACTCTACATCGGCCTGTGCTGCTTTATTTCGAACCAGAGGAGCAAGGGTCAGACCCTGCACCAGGACAGAAAAGACAACAACGATGTATGTTATAGTTACCAGAGCATCACGGATTTCTCCGGGTGCCAGGGAAAGAGCAAGTGCCACAGAGATTCCGCCCCGAAGACCTCCCCATGTAAGAATAGAGACCACACCCGGGGAAAAACTCCGGAAACGCCGCATAATGCCAATGGGAAGTGCAACGCTGAATAAGCGGGATATGAGTACCAGAGGGATTGCCAGTAATCCGGCCAGTAAGTATCTGCCATCGAAAGATAAAAGCACCACTTCCAGTCCGATCAGAACAAATAAAACCGAATTCAATATTTCATCGGTTAACTCCCAGAAGGTATCCAGGTGTTCACGTGTCGAATGTGACATGGCAAGTCTGCGTCCGTGGTTCCCGATCAGTAAACCTGCCACAACGATGGCAATGGGGGCTGAAAGGTGTAATACTTCAGCAAGTGTGTAGCCGCCAGTGGCAAGGGCAAGGGTGATGAGTATTTCAACAGAGTAGTTGTCTACTTTTTTCAACATCCAGAAGGCAGCAGCACCAATTATGAATCCATAGATTGCGCCACCGACAACCTCCATGGCGAAGATATGAAATATCATTTCGGCAGTGACCGTTTTAGTACCTGTGGCAATTTCCGCAATCACCAGAAAGACAACAACGGCAATACCGTCATTAAAGAGTGATTCCCCTGCAATTTTTGTCTCCAGGCTTTTTGAGGCACCAGCTGTTTTCAATACCCCAAGTACTGCAATGGGATCGGTTGGTGAGATAAGAGCGCCAAAGAGCAGACAGTAAATTACAGGAATATCGATTCCCACCCATCCTGTAATATACCAGGCACCAAACCCAATCAGAAACGTTGCCCCGATGACGCTTGCCGTGGCAAGGACTGCAATCACCACCCGCTGTTTAGCCAGATCTTCCAGATTGATATGCAGAGCACCTGCAAAAAGAAGAAAACTCAGCATTCCATGGAGAAGGGTTGCATTAAAATCAATGGCGGACAGCATGGTGGCAACATTTTGCTCAACACCCTGAAAGCCCAGTTGTCCTGCCAGCAGTAAAACAAGAGACATAAAAAGGGCGATGGCCATTAAACCAATTGCAGTGGGCATGTGTAGAAAACGATAATTCACCCAACTAAAGATAGCGGCAAGACTGATCAGGATGGCGACAATGTGAAAAAGCTGCATATTTTTTCCGGTTGATAGTATCGATGAATTTTTGATTACGTAAAGTTGACAAGCTCGTAAAAAGAAAAACACTCGATGGCGTCGTAAAAAACTTCATATTCGAGGAACGCAAATTTGATGGAGTGAGGCGTACTTAAG
>JAOZLM010000353.1 GCA_029934815.1 Desulfocapsa sp.
GGCTGATATTATAGAAAAATTCAGAATAGAAGGAATTTTTGTCTTTTCGGAAGAATGTTTTTTTAATACAACAAATACTAAACGAGATCAGATTAAAGGTATTACAAAAATATACCCTAAAACATTGGAAAGCTTACAGCCTAATCAGAATTTTTGGGAAGAAATTGCTAAAAATGGAATAATTGGAAGAGAAAAATTCAACCAAGATTCTTCGATCACAGTCTACCGACTACTTCCAACAGGGTGGCAAATAGGAAAACAAAAGTATTTTACATCTGTCATGGATAATGCTTTTGCAGATTTTCTATGAATAATGGAACATAGTGGGTTGTAGCTTAAATATATTACCAATATGGTAAGCGCCCAACTAACCACACCCAACCAAACGTGCAGATGCTATATGCTCTTGGGTAAGATTCCAAGGCAGCAGCGCCTCGTAGTCTTCCAAAGACGACGCCAAGGGCAATTTATCAAATATGTGCCTTAAATAAGCGTACGGCTCAAGCTTATTCATTTTAGCTGTTTCAATCAGGCTATACAGCAATGCACTAGCCTCGGCTCCTTTTGGCGTGCCGCTGAATAGCCAGTTTTTGCGTCCGATTACGAACGGACGAATGCTATTTTCAGCCATGTTGTTATCTATCGTGAGGCTGCCATCTTCAATATACCCGGCAAGTCGTTTCCATTGGTTAAGGGTATACGCTATGGCTCGGCCAAGTAAGCCTTTCTGTGGTGTTAGCTGGATTTCTTTTGAAAGCCATTTTTTGAATTCGTTGAGAATTGGCTTCGCTTTTCCCTGCCTCATCCGGTAAATCGCACTATGCGAGTACTTGCGTTTCTGTGCTTCTCTCTCAAGCTTGTATAACTGTTTGATATATCTCAGGGCCTTGTTGGCAGAGCCGCCCTTTGATTTCTTACCCAGAGATTTTATAACATCCGTAAACCCACGACGTGCGTGCGCCCAGCATCCGATATGAACGACATCTTTCATATCATCAAGGAAGTTGTACCCACTATAGCCATCAGTTTGTACGTATCCCTGGAAATCTTTCCCCAGGAAATCCATAGCAACATGCCCCGCGCGGCTGGGATGATATTTGTAAACCAAAATAGGTTTCTTCGGATCACCTCTTCGGAAAACCCACATATAAGACTTGGATGTCGGTGATCTACCAGGTTCTTTCAGCACCTGCAGGGTGGTTTCGTCGATATTTACGAAATTCCCTTCCAAGACTTCATCCTGCAACAAATTGAGCAAGGGCTGACATGCTGTCGCTGCCTTCATTGCCCAATTACACATAGATGTTCGGGAAAGTTCAACTCCCATCCGTACAAATTGCTTCTCCTGCCGATAAAAAGGGAGATGATCGGTAAATTTTGCAGTAATGATATGAGCCAACAATCCTGGGCCGGCAATGGATTTCGGGATGATCTGTGCATGAACTGGAGCAATTGCAACTGTAGCCCCACTATCCTGTACGCCCTCACAATTCTTACAAGCATACTTCGGCCGGATATGCACGATAACCTGTGCCTTAGCTGGTATAATATCAAGCTTCTCAGATCTTTCTTCACCAATTCGAGCCTTCTCGCAACCACAAGCACAGACCTTTTCCGTATCATCTATGTCATGAATGACTTCGACTCGGGGAAGATCTTCAGGGAGCTGCTTTCTACCGCGTTTCTTGCGATCATGGGCAGGTACATGGATTGTGCCCTTATCCTCATCATCGTCGCCCTCAGGCTCAGGCATATCGAACAGCGGCAGCGGCTTTGGGCCATCTTCAGGTATGATCTTTTCACTTTTTCGTCCATATAGCTGTGCACGAAGAAGGCTGATCTGGTCAAGAAGAATACCAGTTTCCTTGTCGTGACGAGTACGCAGGTCTTTATTTTCCTGGTGCAACTCGTTGACTATTCCCTTCAGCTCAGCAGGGGAATCCGGTAATGTGGTAGCGTCTGAATTCATGACTCAACAATACCACAACATATTGATATTGCAAAGCATAAAGAACTTCCGACTGTTGATTTACATCACATTTTTATACGACACACGCTGGTGTGCTTCTCGTTGATCGATGGACAATCCATCCAGCAGCCAAATCAGTTCACGACCATGCACATTAAGTACACCTTCCTCAGTCTCTGGCCACAGGAAACGATCTTTTTCCAGGCGTTTATGCCAGAGGCAAAACCCGCTGTGATCCCAATACAGAATCTTGACAATATCCCGTTTTCGATTACAGAAAGCGAACAGACTACCCGAAAAAGGATCCAGTTCAAATTGATCAGCAACTAGAATCGACAACCCATTGATGGATTTTCGCATATCGGTTGTGCCCGGTGCAATAAATACCTGCGCAGGATGGGCAGGTGAAAACACTACCTTGCCTCCAGAGTATCCAGTAACCTGACCAGGGTGCTGGATGAAAAGTTATTACCCACTGCAATTGAGATCTTACCTGATAGATTTATACGCAGTGCTGGGTGCTCACGCCCAGAGAAATGCGGCGACGGAAAACTTTTAAACGGTACTGGAACTAAAGTCGTTTTATTTCCAGACGAGAAGTGAGCCTTCTGAGTCCAGTACGTCATTGCATGATAAGAAAGATTATACTGTCTACAGTATTCTGTACGGTTCAGGCCGCTCTTCTTCTGCGCTTCCACGTGGCACTCCCATTGGCGGCTATTCTTACTGGATTTGACCTGGCTTGTTGCTTTCATGTGCATCCTCCGGTGTTGTTTAGATTGGGGGACATCATGACATGGCTAAGGGCATTTTGAAAGATGGGGTTTAATTGGCGCTTACCTTTATGGAACCTTGTAGAAGATTTATTTTTCTTGCCAAAGTAGAATTCGGTCAG
>JAOZLM010000354.1 GCA_029934815.1 Desulfocapsa sp.
GGATGGAACGAAGCCGGGTGAGGAGAGAATCCAGCTTTTTGTCTGGGAGCAGCAGGGGATCGCCTCCTGACAGGAGTACTTCCCTAATTTGTTGATTTCTGCGGATGTAATTAATTCCCTGTTCAATGCTCTCTTCGGTGATCTGCATCATCGCTGTTCCGACTTTTCGTTTTCTGGTGCAAAATCTGCAATACATGGCACATTCATTTGCGATAAGAAACAGAACCCGGTCAGGATATTTGTGAACCAGGTTGGGAACAGGGCTGAGTCTTTCTTCAGCCAGAGGGTCGGGGATACATATGGAATCTTTCAGTTCCATGGGGTCAGGAACAGCCTGCTTCCAGAGAGGGTCATTGACAGACTTGATGAGGCCCAGATAATATGAGTTGATTCGCATTGGAAAGCTTGCACAAGCAGGTTCTAATGCGCTACAATCAAAATCAAAATGGCGTGCAAGTGTGGCAGGATTGCTCACAGAGTTTTGCAGAATTTCTTTCCAGTGTGTCATGGGGACATATTATGGAGGATTGCCAGCCAAAAGTCAATTTCCCAATGTAAATGTACAGAGGGTGAGGTCTAAGGGATGTCTGAAAATCAATTCGGTTTCAAGTATGATGAATATGGCAATACCAGAGAAATACTGGTTTATGCCAGTGGCACAAGTGTGCACAGTGTCAGTTATGTAAATAAGGGCACAGCCTTTAATCTTGCTGAAAGAAAACGGCTTGGACTTGAAGCTACTTTGCCGCCGGCTGTCAGGAGTATGGAGCATCAGGTAGAAAATTCTCTTATCAAGGTAAATTCTAAAGAAAGTCCCATAGAAAAATTTATCTATTTACGTTCCCTTTTCGATCGGAATGTGGCACTTGCCCATGCAACTATCAAAAGTGATATAGAGCATCTGATGGGAATTATTTATACCCCTACAGTGGGGCTCGCTGTTCAGCAGTATTCATCCATGTTTCGTCAGGCCAACGGACTTCATTTTTATCCCGGCAATATTGATCAGGCCGAGGATGTCCTGCGTCGTTATCTTCATAGAGATATCAGAGTTGCGGTGGTTACTGATAATCAGGGGATTCTGGGCATTGGAGATCAGGGTGCCGGTGGAATTGCCATCTGTCTTGGTAAATTGATGCTCTATACACAAGGGGCCGGCGTTGCTCCCTGGCATTGCCTGCCAATTTCACTTGATGTTGGAACGAATAATGAAGCCCTGCTTGCAGATAATGATTATCTGGGCTGGCGCCATCATCGTTTGACCGGGGATGAATACCTTGAGTTTATAGGACGCTTTGCCCATGCCTTCAGGAATGTTTTTCCCAATGCTTTATGCCAATGGGAGGATTTTTCCAAACAAAACGCTTTTGCTATCCGCGACACGTATCTTCATGATCTGATATCTTTTAATGATGATATCCAGGGCACAGGAGCTGTCACTCTGGCCGCAATTTTGACTGCCATGCGGATCAAACTGGAAAAACTGGAAGATCAGATTTTTCTGGTACATGGCGCCGGTGCCGGTGGTGTTGGTGTGGCGGAGCAGATTGGTATTGCTTTGGTCGAGGCAGGTTTGACTGAAGAAGAAGCAAGGGATAAAATTTTCACCCTTGATTCCAGGGGAGTTGTTACCAGTGATCGCGATATTGAAGAGTACAAACTGAAATTTTCAAAGGACAAAGAAAAATTTCCATGGCTTCAGGATTCTGCAAATCTATCTCTTCTTGAAGCAGTGAAACATGCTGGTGTTACCGTGCTCATCGGCACATCAGGGCAGGGGGGATGCTTTACCCAGGAAGTGGTGGAAGCTGTTGCAGCAAACACTGATCGTCCTGTGATCATGCCACTGTCCAACCCTACTTCCATGGCAGAAGCCTTGCCTGAGGATATTTATCGCTGGACCGACGGTAAGGCTCTGGTGGCAACAGGAAGCCCATTTGATCCTGTAACCTATAATGATGTGACGCATCATATCGGTCAATGCAATAATGTATTTGTTTTTCCGGGTGTCGGGCTTGGTGTTTTAGGCTCTGGTGCCAGGGAGGTGCGGCCTGAATTTTTCACTGCCGCGGCCCACGCTGTTTCTTCCTGTGTTTCCAAGGCGGAAATGGAAGAAGGTTGTTTGGTGCCTGCTGTGAAAACTTTGGCAGATGTCAGTGGTAAAGTGGCACTTGCTGTGGCCATGTCTGCAGTGAAACATGGAGTGAGTCGTCCTTGTGTGTTTTCTGATTTTCAGCATGAAGGTGATGAAGCACGTATGAAGGAGTTGCTTCGTAAAATGCGATGGGATCCTGAATATCTTCCCATTGTAGCCATGTAGAAATAATGATTTCAGGCTGCTGTGTCTCTTGATGAGGCAGCAGCCTGATCTGTTTGTTTACATTTTGGTTACATCGCGGTGTAACAAACTATCCTGTCTGTTTTTTTCTGAATTACTTCCTTCCTGTAGTTTTGCCTCACGTTTAAGACTATTATAAGAGTGCTCAATCGCTTGATCGTAGAGTTCCTGCTGTATCAGAGGCAAAAACAGGAATGCCTATCAGGCCTATATCGATTTTTTTGAACTATAAACTAAAAAAACTTGATATGAGACTTGAAAAAAATTGAAAAACCTATTAATTTGACTCTTTCGTTACCCTTGATAGTCTCGCGGATACAGGGTTTTTTAATTGAAGGTTCTTTCAGAGTTGTTCTGATCCATCTCTTTGCTTTTTGAGATTTTTAAGAACGGCTCGTCCCACAGCCAACCAAACGATGTTACAATAATATTGCAAGTAACATCGTACATCAGAAATAATTGAGGAAATATTAATGACGGCAAAGCTTATAAGCGGTATCGAGATAGCAAAGGAAATTCGTGAA
>JAOZLM010000069.1 GCA_029934815.1 Desulfocapsa sp.
GGGTGCTTTTAAAATCCGTTGATTTACAGTCATTACATTTGTGTAAGAATTCAGGGCAGAAAGGCAAAACTATCCTTCACTGTATTTTTCAAAACCATCTCCTGATGTACAAAACACACTCACAACTTCCTTGGCACCCATGCTCTCTGGATGGATCTCTTTATTATAAAAGACAATAAATCGAATAATTCACAGACAATAGTTTTTCTCCATAGAACGTTCATAATGATAATAACACAGTGCCTATCGAGCCTGATCCAAAACCTTAAGTTTCTGATTTGGTATGATATATTCTTGATTTCCATATCCTCTATGTTAATATCACACTTTATGGAAAAGTAAGAGGAGCTAAATTATGTGGACAACCTTTTCCACCCGCCTGCCTTAATAACGAATTGCATGGAAACCAATGCTAGAGATAGGGGATATGATAGATATTGTCCATTTGTTAACAATGTTAACTTTATGACCTAAATTGAGGATACAAAACTTCAGAATAATAATTTTCCCTGCGCGAATATCATCACACAAGGAAGCATAAACATTTGAGCATGAAACCATGGAAAAATTCGAGTTAAAAGAATCTAGGACAGGGTTAATTCATCTCATTTCAAATGACGGAAAAGCTCATTGCAGTTGGAAGGCCTTTGCTGAAGCTAAACAGTCAATGCATCGAGGGGATCTTTTAAAAGTTCATCCTCGCTTTTTTTGTAAAAAATGTTTTGGACAAGTAGCTCAAGAGCGACTTCCAAAACTTATTAAACAAGGAAAGATATCTACAGGGGAAATAAAAAATAAGAAAACAACACAATCATCTGAGGTCATGATAAATCGAATGACCAAAAAAATCATTGAAACCATTACACAAATGATAGGTATAGCAAAAGAGTTTTTTAAAACAAAAAGCAAGTAATATATGTATAATAACAGCAAGTTAATAAGGCGCTGCAAGGGACAAGCGGGCAGAGCGGTTTTTCCGGAACTCAGCCTTGCAATCAAGCTCACAAATTTGCCAAGCTCAGTACTGCAAATCCTGCTTGGCCCTGAACTCGAACGTTATGCTAATACAATAAATTCCATGTTGGAGGAAAAATGAGTGAATCAATTGAAACAAAACAATCTAAAGGAATTGATGAAAAATTCTGCAGTGAGTGCGGAAAAATAATAAAAATTAAAGCTGAGATTTGTCCAAAATGCGGAGTTAGGCAAAGAAACAATGAAAGAGTAAGTAAAACCGCTTTATTATTACTAACATTTTTTCTAGGGGGATTTGGAGCGCATAAATTTTATCTTGGTAAAAATTGGCAAGGCTTTTTTTATCTCATATTTTGTTGGACCTGGATTCCAGGTTTGATTGCTTTGATTGAATTTATAATTTATGCATTTACTTCCAGTGAAGTTTTACAAGAAAAATATACGGTTAAAGGCGGTGCAGGAGTTGTTATTGCTGTCGTAGTTGGTGGCTTCGGAATTATTGCATTAATTGGCATTTTAGCTGCTATAGCAATTCCACAATTTGTTGCTTATAAAAATCGTGCATATCAGGTTGCTACAGAATCAGAATTGCAAGTTTTGGCAACAGCTGAAGAAAATTATTTCTTGCAGCATGGTCAGTACTCTTCAGATCTACAAGCAATGAATTTCACAGAAACTAGCCCAGAGATAACAATTGAAATAATAAGTGCGGACAATACTTGTTATGAAGCTGTGGGCACCCATCAACAATTACAAGAATCAATAACTATTGATTGCAATTCCTATTAAAATCAACGCAATAAAATTGCATAAAAATGGTATGCACTGGAAAACAAGCAGCGCGGTTTTTCAAATGACCTTCAACGGTTACCCAAACTCCTCACTGCGAATTATGTTGGTCGGTAATCCCGTTTGTTTCCAGTGAAACTGGACGTTATTGTGTGCTGTCCCCATAACTTTGAAATATGCTTTCAACACTGCTCTGTCGTTGCGGTAGTGGTTGTAAATAGTCCAAATAAAATATTGAGAAAGTAACATAGCCGGGTATGCTGGATCTACAGACAAAAAAGGAATTGAAGGAACTTCTTGGCGAACTGGGCCCGGATACTTTGCTACTGCTTTTTTCCAACTTCACTGTGGTCATCCTGGCCATGGTGCAGGGCTGGAATATTATTCCGCTTCTATGGATCTACTGGTCACAGAGTGTTATTATCGGATTTTTCAACTGGCGCAGAATAAAACAGTTGAAAACATTTTCGACCAAGGGATTTAAAATAGATGGTCAATTAGTTGAAGCCACAGAAAAAACGAAAAAGTCAACCGCACGATTCTTCCTTCTCCATTTTGGGCTTTTTCAAATCTCCTATTTTATCTTTCTTATGAGCATCACTGAAACCATTCCTACGGAAGTTATCCTTTCGGCAAGCGTTGGTATTACACTGTTTCTATTTAATCACTTCTATTCCTACCGCTATAATCTGGAAAAAGATCTGGCCACCATTCCCAATGTCGGTACCATGATGTTCTTTCCCTATGCACGGATTATCCCCATGCATCTTATCATTTTTATCGGACTTTGGGTTGGCAGGGGATCAAAAACTGAGCTGTTCTTTTTTCTTCTATTAAAAACTGGAGTCGATCTTCTTATGCATGTTGTTCAGCATGTGAACTGGAAAGAAGAGAAAGATTTGAAAAGTAAAAAAGTTAGCTCTCAGGCATCGAAGCAACGTATGACAGTTAAAGCACGTCTTAAACTCTGGTTTCTGCTTGGATGGGTAACATTCCTGATTCTTATAGTGATAACTTTTTGGGTGATGGCAGAATTTAATCGCTTTTGAAACTGTTTTTAAACACTCTGCTAAGATTTCTTTGGCCATGGTGTTGATCAGCGTGCCAATAATGAGCCCTCTGTAGCAAAAAACAGCGTCCATACCCAGTTTTGTTGTTTTAATTTTGTACTCCATTCCTGCCCAGAACCATTTCTTGATTTGATCGTCAGAACAATGGTATAATGAAATGCCATTTGCGCAGAACAAGCAATGAAGTCTTTCACGTTAACCGGGGCACGGTGAATTGAAAGCAGTGGGAGGGGTGCTAATGATATCGAAGTTAACATACCAAGAGCTTGAGAAACGAGTGCAAACTCTTGAGAAAGAATTGGCCGAACACCTTACCTATAACGCTTCAGAAAAATTAAGTGGCCAATACCTGGAAGCGATCCTCAACAATACAAACATGCCTATTTACCTGAAGGATTCTGAATATAAATATATATTTATGAACCGGCAGATGGCAAGTATTGCGCACGTACGCCGCAATCAAATAAAGGGGATGGATGATTTTGCCATTTTCACCGAACCAGTAGCACAGCTTTTTCGTTCCCAGGATGAAGAGGTTATTAAGAGACGTACTCTAGTCGAATTTGAGGAAACAGTTCGCCTGCCTGACGGAGTGCAAACTTTTATGACAGCAAAATTCCCATTGTTTAATGATGAAGGGAAAGTGTCTGCAGTCGGTGGTGTTTGTACAAATATTACTGCCCGCATAAAAGCGGAAGCTGAGTTAAAAGAAGCTGAAGAAAAATACCGGAGTATCTTTGAACATTCACCATTGGGGATTTTGCATATAGATAATGAAGGTATTATCACAGCAAGTAATGAAAAATTAGCCAAAATTCTTGGTTCGAGTGTAGAAAAACTTGTGGGCTTTGATTTGCTGCGATCATCAAAAGATGAGGATGTAAGAGCAGCAACTATCTCAGTACTTTCCGGGAAAAAAGCGTATTACGAAGGAAATTACCTGTCTGTTACGGGCGAAGGAAGAGCATACCTGAGTGGCTTTTTTTCACCAATTTCATCCAGTGATGGATCAATAGTTGCGGGTATTGGCATCATTGAAGATATAACAGAACGAAAAGATACGGAAGAAGCATTACAGCAGGCCCATAACGATTTAGAACAGCGAGTGGCCGATCGCACTGCTCAACTCGACCTGAAAACAGAGAGATTGATAGAGACAAACGTTGCTCTCAAAATTTTATTGGAAAAGCGGGAGGAAGATAAAAAAGAACTTGAAAAAGAAGTAATGTTTAACGTCGAAAAATTTATCTATCCGTACCTGGGAAAATTAAAGGGGAGATGTAACGAAAATTGCCAAATAGATTTTGTGAAAATCATACAATCAAATCTTAATGAGCTTACCTCTTCCTTTGCGCACACGCATAAAAATTATCTTTCGAATCTTACTCCTGCTCAGCTGCAAATAGCCAACTTAATCAAGCAGGGTCTGACTACAAAGGAAATTGCATCTCTTTTAAATTTATCCCCCTCCACTATTGCTTGCCATCGGCAGGAGATTAGAAAAAAACTCGCTCTAACCAACAAAAAAATAAATCTTCAAGTGGCTCTCACAAGCAACTCATAACAACTAGAGATTCTAGTTGTTACCTAGTCTTTTTTCACCTATTGCCAATGGTAACAAAATAGCTTTATATGAGTGACTATGTATGCTATTCCACATAATTCACTAACGAAAGGGGAGGTATTAAAATGTCACATCCTACAAATCTTATTGTGTATCTTTGGCTAATTCCTATTGTCACTTTTATCTTTCTTCCCCTGGCATTAACTACCGTTGCTTTAGTGAAGAACGTGGGGCAATATTTTCTAGTTGCAAAAGAAATGACCGATGAGGAAAAAAGGAAACATCCCCGTTTTTCTTCCAGTAATGAAACCTTTGCTAAAGTTACTATCGGCGACAAAACCTGTACAGGATTAGTCTGTAATATTTCAAAAACTGGTGTTAGTTTAAAACATCTTCCCGAGATGATTTCTCACGAAATTGATAAACTCTCAGTTGTCATCCATCACTATGGTATAGACTATACCATGTTGTTCAAAACAAAATGGACAGAGATTACGGAATCCGGTAGACGGCTAGGTGCAGAGATTGACTCCACCTCCTCAGATTGGAGTCAGCTTCTTTTGCAGACAAAAAAAATGGAGCAACTCAAGGCGGTATAGCAAAAAGCAGTTTAAACAAGGACACGGCGTTTTACGCTAATCGAATCAAAGCATACTTTTGGTTTGTTTTTTGCTACGTATCATCAGAAAGAAGGTTAACCTGTAGTCTGTTCACGATCGATTAACCTTCTACCTGTTGATTCTTGCAAGTTTAGTTGTTTAGCTAAGCGCTTTTTTTATCCGCTCCATGGCAGTAACCACATTGGCGTAAGAATTAAAGGCAGAAAGCCGGATATACCCTTCACCGCATTTTCCAAAACCAGCTCCGGGAGTACAAACTACACCTGCATCGTTTAACAGTGTATCGAAGAATTCCCAGGAATCACGATTTGCCTCAATCCAGATATAGGGTGAGTTATCACCTCCCACAAAACTAAAGCCGAGGGCTTTCATTTCACTGGCAATCAGATCTGCATTTTTTAAATATCCTGCAACCAGTTCTTTGGTTTGTGCCTTACCTGCTTCACTGTAAACGGCTTCTGCTGCACGTTGAACAGGATACGAAACACCATTAAACTTTGTGCAGTGTCTGCGATTCCAGAGTGGATGCAGAAGTTGTTTCCCGCCTTTTGAGTCAAAGGCAGCGCATTCTTTGGGAACGACAGTGTAGGCGCAGCGTGTACCGGTGAATCCGGCATTTTTGGAAAAAGAGCGAAATTCGATGGCCACTTCTTTGGCACCTTCGACTTCATAGATGGATTTTGGTAAAGATTCATCACGAATAAAGGCTTCATAGGCAGCATCAAACAGGATTAGTGCCTTATTCTCCTTAGCATAATCAACCCAAACCTTTAATCCTTCTTTGGTGATTGTGGCACCGGTTGGATTGTTGGGAAAGCAGAGATAGATAAGATCTGGTGTTTCATCAGGCAGACCTGGGATATAATTGTTTTCTTTAGTGGCATCGAGATAGATTATTCCTTTATATCTTCCATCTTCAAAATTGCCGGTACGGCCAGCCATAACGTTGGTATCGAGATATACAGGGTAAACCGGATCAGGGATTGCGATTTTAGCATCGGTGGTGAAAAGTTCCTGAATATTTCCGGAGTCGCATTTTGCACCATCGGATACGAAAATCTCGTCAGCTGAAATATCGGCACCACGAGCCTGAAAATCATTTTTGACGATGGCTTCACGCAGGAAGTCGTATCCCTGCTCTGGGCCGTATCCTCTAAAACCAGTATCTGTTGCCATTTCGTCGATGGCAGTGTGAAAAGCTTCTGTGCAGGCAGCAGGAAGGGCACGGGTGACATCTCCAATGCCTAAACGGATGATATCTTTATCTGGATTGGCTTCCTGGAAAGTAGTTACTCTTTTTGCGATATCGGAGAAAAGATATGAGGCCTGAAGTTTTAAATAGTTTTCGTTGATTTTGATCATGGTTTATTATCCTGTTTTTGATATGGTGTGTTTTGTTACCATTAGCTGAATCAGAAAGTGCTATTGCCTCTGGTTTTGACTGATTGTATTTGAAGAAAATACACTGGAAGTAACTCGACTGTCAACCATAGTACACCTCAAATAGGAATAATCATGAGCGAAAGCCTACATAAGACGATTTTTCGAAAAGACTACAAAGTTCCTCCATTTTTGATTGATGAGGTATTATTGACATTTAGTCTTGAAGAGACGTTCTGTGTAGTAACAGCCGAAAGTAAATATTTTCGAAATCCTAAGAGTGACGAAATATCTACTGAACTCTTTCTTGATGGTGAGAATCTTGAATTAGTAGAGCTTAGTGTTGATGGAGAAAAGCTTGATGAACAAAACTATAAAATTGATGCAAATGGACTAACACTTTTACATGTACCCGATTCATTTGTTCTAAAAATTAAAACCAAAATCTTTCCTGACAGCAACACGGCTCTTGAAGGTCTTTATCGAACAAGTGGTAATTTTTGCACACAATGTGAAGCTCAAGGTTTTCGTAAAATTACTTATTATCTTGATCGGCCAGATGTTATGGCGCGATTTACCACAAGAATAGAAGGGGATGTGAAGAACTGTCCGGTATTACTTTCCAACGGAAATAAAATTGAAGAGGGCGAGTTACCGGGGAACCGTCATTTTGCAGTATGGCAGGATCCTTTTCCTAAACCGTCCTATCTTTTTGCATTGGTTGGCGGGGATCTTGTTTGTATTGAAGACACATTTACTACAAAATCAGGTCGAGAGATTGATCTGCATATTTTTGTGGAATCCCAAAACAGTGAAAAATGTGGACATGCCATGCGATCCCTGCAAAAAAGTATGCAGTGGGACGAAGAGGTGTATGGCCTTGAGTACGATCTCGATACCTACATGATAGTAGCAGTAGATGATTTTAATATGGGTGCCATGGAAAACAAGGGTTTGAATGTTTTCAATTCTAAATATGTTCTGGCCTCAAAAGAAACGGCAACGGATCAGGATTACCTTGGCGTAGAAGGAGTTATTGCCCACGAATATTTTCATAACTGGACTGGAAACAGAGTGACATGCCGTGACTGGTTTCAGTTGAGTCTAAAGGAGGGTTTAACTGTTTTTCGGGATCAGGAATTTTCTTCTGATATGAACTCACGGGCAGTGCAGCGCATAGATGATGTCAGGATTTTAAGAAATTTTCAGTTTCGTGAAGACGCAGGCCCCATGGCCCACCCGGTAAGACCCGATTCGTATGTTGAAATAAATAATTTTTATACGGTAACAGTCTACAACAAGGGTGCTGAAGTTATCCGCATGATGCACACTTTGATGGGAGTAGAAAAATTCCGCAAAGGAATAGACCTCTATTTTGAAAGACATGACGGGCAGGCTGTCACCTGTGATGATTTTGTTTCTGCCATGGCTGATGCTTCTGGGATAAATCTTGAGCAATTTTCTCTTTGGTACTCACAACCTGGAACACCTGTAATAACAGTGGAGGAAGATTGGGATGCAGAGAAAAAGGAATATACGTTACGTCTTTCACAGGAATCGTCAGGATCACCCTTTCATATACCCGTTGCTATTGGACTAGTTGATAGTAAGGGCAATGACATGGAAATTGAACAGGACTTACTGGAGTTACGAGAGGAACGACAGGTCTTTTGTTTTAAAGGAATTACTGAAAAACCTTCTTTATCATTATTCCGGGGTTTTTCGGCTCCTGTAAAAATTAATCCCTGGCAGAGCAGAGAGCAACTTGCCTTTCTTATGGGGCATGATACCGATCCTTTTAATCGCTGGGATGCAAGTTTCAGCCTAAGCGAATCAGTTATTTTAGAACTTGCAAAAGAGCAACAGGAAGGGAAAAAGTTACTTCTGGATTCCCTGTATGTTGAAGCAGTTAAAAATATTTTGCGAGATAAAGAGACTGATAAATCACTGCTGGCAATGGCTTTAAGCCTCCCTGAAGAGAGTTACCTTGCGCAGCAAATGGATATAATTGATCCGGACGCTTTGCATCATGCCAGGCAATTTGTCAGACAGGAGTTGGCAAGATTGTGTGCCGAAGATTTGCAGGCAGTCTGGCGGGCAAATAATACTCATGAAAAGTACGCTCTCACCCCTCAGGCAATGGGACAACGACGGCTGAAAAATGTATGTCTTGTTCTGCTTCTTGCCGCAGATGCTCCCCATGAAGATGATGTCGCTCTTGCAAAAAAGCAGTATTACGAAGCCACAAATATGACAGATTGTATTGCAGCACTTTCCGCATTTGTGCAAAGTTCTTTACCTGTTCGTGACGAATTGCTGGATGATTTTTACAGAAAATGGAAAAGCGATCAGCTGGTAATGGATAAGTGGCTGATCTTGCAAGCGAGTAGGGGGGCTTCTTCAACTCTTGCTTCGGTCAAAGATCTGATGGCGCATCCTGCCTTTTCCATAACTAATCCCAATAAAATACGTTCTCTTATTGGAGCGTTTGGAGGAAATCATTTTTGTTTTCATGCCGCAAATGGGGAAGGATATGAATTTTTAGCGGATCAGATCATACGACTTGATTCAAGTAATCCTCAAATAGCGTCGAGGTTAACTACTCCATTTGCAGCCTGGAAACGGTACGATACAAACCGGCAGGAACTTATTAAAGCCCAGCTTCAACGAATACTCAGTAAAGAAGGGCTCTCAGGGGATGTTTTTGAAATGGTGAAGAGAAGTCTTGGTTAATCTCTTCTATGGCAGAATAAACAGCGATTAGTATTTGGTGTGGCGTCAATATGGATCTCGTCTGTCTCTTCTTTGGTATGGCATTCTACACATAATTTCCCGGCAGCTTTTTTCTTCATGCCAAAAAAACGATTGTGGTCTTCATCGTGGGGAAGTCTTGGAGTTGTTATTTCGGGTGCTCTTAAGAGAAAGAAAAGAAGGCCGATTAGTGTAGCTCCAAATGCAATATTGATAAATAGTGTGTTTTTCTTTTTAGGGGTG
>JAOZLM010000070.1 GCA_029934815.1 Desulfocapsa sp.
CGACCTGAAACAAATTGGAAGAAAATGGTTCAAGAAAAAGCAGACCAAGGCAAACAGAAAAAACAAGCCAACAATCCACTGCATGGGATTAGCCTGAAAATGATTATGGAACGTCTTGTGGAACATTACGACTGGCCACAACTGGGCCTGCAGATTCCTCTAAAATGTTTTACGAATAATCCCAGCATAAAATCCAGCCTCACGTTTCTGCGCAGAACTCCCTGGGCCAGAACAAAGGTTGAAACCCTATATCTTAGAACGTGGTTCACCAAGAAAATTGACTGAATAAAGTCGGTCTGTTATTTTAATACATGATTACCACTAAAGCTCAGCCACTACCTTAGTCATTCCGGACTTGATCCGGAATCTCGTCAGAACTAGCTGTTTTTACAAGATTCCGGATCAAGTCCGGAATGACGGAATCGCAGAAATCGAACAAAGCTGAGCTTCGATGGTAATCAGGTTTTAATAAGCAAATTCAATTTCAAGCACGGGGAACAGACAATGCACCAGCATGGATATATCGGCAGGAAAATGCGGATCCCAAAACTTAAAAATAAACCCGCAATTATTATTGCTGCATTTGGTACATCAAGCCGGGCAAAAACTCCCCTTGCATTATTTGAAGCCGCTGTTGGAAAACAGTTCCCGGATTATGAAGTGTTCTGGGCGTATACGTCAGAAATCATCTGCCGTAAATTAACCCTGCCCACCATTAAAGAAAGTCTGGCAAAAGTTGAAGCGGCCGGATTTCGTAAAGTTGTTGTGCAACCTCTTCATGTCTTTCCCGGTACTGAATACCAGCAACTTGCTGAGACATGTGAATATTTCCCCGGATTACGGGTGTTTTTAAGTGAGACCCTTTTACATCGCTGGGATTTTGTAAAAAGCAGTCTGAAAATAATAGAAAAAGACTTTTTATCACCTGATCAGGGACTGAATATCCTGGCACTTCACGGAACTCCACTCACCGCAGATCCTGTGAATATCGTCTATCTTGGTCTTGAAAAACTGGTGGCAGACCTCTATCCCAATGTACTGGCAGCGTCTATTGAAGGAGTGCCTGATCATGGAGCTGTTCTTGCCAGAATAGAACGGGATACCCTTGTGGACAAGTATAAAGCTGCCCGCATTATTCCTGTGATGTATTTTGCCGGGATGCATGCAGAACAAGATCTGATGGGAACGGAAAACAGCTGGCGTACAAAACTCGAACAGATGGGTTTTACAGTGGATTGTCCTCTTGTGGAACAGAACGGAGAGAACTTCTACAAGGGTATTGCCCACTATCCAGAGCTAATCGCCTTTTTTATGGATCGTTTGCAACGGAGCTTGAAACTGGCAGAGCTTTACTAACAGCGGAAAAGCTACTTTTTGTTATCAGGTGATGCTAACGAACAGGCACTACACTCCTCGTCTTCACAGCCATTTCTGCAAAAATACCCAAAACCGGATTCCCAGGTAATCCCGCCCTTTGGACATTTCTCAACATATTCCGCATATTTCACAAAACGTTCGATAATGGGTTTTGGGACAGAATGTTCCATTTTACAAGCAGCATCATCCGCCTCTTTGGCATCAACACCCAGGACATGCACTAAAAAATGTTCAAGGGCAGTGTGACGACCAACTATATCTTCAGCTGCCACACGTCCGCTGTCGGTCAAAGTTATCAAATCATAGGGAGCATAATTGACCAGACCTAATTTGCTGAGAATCCTCAGGGCACCGGTAACGGAAGAGGCACGTACATCCAGATAGATTGAAATGTCCTTGGCACGGGCGGCCATCTTTTCAGCAGAAATATGATAAATTGCCTCCAGATAATCTTCCTGACTTGCCGTTAGACTTTTTTTTTCTTTCATAAACACTCCCAGCTTGAATATACAAATGGATCGAAAACCTCTAAAAAAGTACGGCATAACGTAATCAAAGTCAATAAAATCCTTTTTTAGTATTCTCTTCATCGTAACAGACTGTTGGAATCACATATGCAGATAGAGTTAGGGGCTGGAAGGGCTTTCTACATCTCTTCCCCAAACAGCATAGCCAATAGTCCCGATCACACCAAAGCCAAAGGCTACCAGGAAGTTGACAGTGGGACTGATCATCCACAAAAATGCTCCGCCAAAAGCAGCAATGGAGACTACAATATCACGTAACATATAGTACAGGCCAAAAACTGCGGCTTTACGTTCCTCCGGTGCAAGATCCATAATCAGGGCTTTTCTGGTTGGTTCGCCAAACTCTTTTAGGCCTCTCAGGACAAAAACAGGTACGAGAAGTGCGAAGGATTGGCAGAAAAGCAATGCCAGAGGGAAAAGCGTAAAAAAGACAAAGGTGATTAATACGAATATTTTTTTCCCGCCTTTGTCTGCCATATAAGCCACGGGAATATAAATCAACAAAGCAGTAACCATCTCAATGCTTGTTAACAGACCAAACTGCACGGCAGTTACAGGCTGGGCAATGGTTTTCATACACCAGATAACCACAAAGGCGTAAGGAATCTGTTCACAATAACGAATTAATATATCAGAAACCAAAAGCCGTTTAAGATCCGGCCCCATGTAATGCAGCAGTTTTAATGGATTTCGTTCTGCTGCCAGCCTATCCCGTTTTTTGGCAGACTCTGAAGGTGTATCTTCAATAAACCGCTGTTGAATAACAGTTGCACAAACAGCAAGCAGCAAAGCCACCACAAATGCCGCCCGCACACCATCTTTCTCTCCCCAAAGCCCAATACAAACACCACCAAGAAGCGGCCCCAAAGCCATGGGAATCCGGCGCACAAGGGCAAGCATGGAAACACCCATGGTGCGTTTTTCAAGGGGCAATACTTCCGTAATCAGTTTCATGGTGGCAGGAAGTGAAATTGCACTCCAGGAGAGGAAAAATACTGCGCCAACAATAACAGCCTGCCAGGAGGGAATAAAAATAACAATGCAGAAGCCAAACATGGCTGCAAAGTTACAATAGAGCAGTGCCCGGCGGGTACCGAATCGATCGGAAAGATAGCCGCCAAGAAAGGAATAAACAGCGGACAGGAAGTTATCAAGACCGTTGAGCAGACCGATAACAATGGGTCCGCCACCAAGTGCCAGCAAATAGATGGGTAAAAAACGCTCAGCCATACGCTCGCCAAGAAGGACAAGCGCTACCATTGCCAAGATTCCAAGAGTGGAGCGTTTTAGTGCCAGGAAATCAGCTAGACTACGAACACGGTTTTTTGAGAGGGAAGTCATAGGAAATTTTGGATATCACTTAAACTCAATTTTAACATTTGAGAGTTTTCTGCAACCGCAGGGTTACAGCAGGGTACCGACAAACGTCCACGCTCGTTCCTCGCTGCGGGATTGTTTGTCAGTACCCTGCTGTAACCCTTGCTATCAGGTTGATTATAAAATTGTATTATTTTCTAAAATGGTTTTCCGAAGAGATTAAGCAAGAACAGAAATTGATTCTGAGTGCTGTAGGTTTGTTCGATTTTCACCTGTCGCTATAGTTTTTTCTATGCGACAGGTGAAAATCGAACAAAGATGCAGTGCTCAGGATCAATTTCCGGCTACATCCAATCGGCACCATGCGTACAGCGCATCATATACCTGGAATTGGTGTTCGAGGTTTTCAAAATCATCAGGAAACCGCAGACCAAAACCAACAGCAATAGCCTCAAGCCCAGCAGCCATCGGATCATTCTGCAAATTATCAGTATCAGCAGCATTAACAATCTTAGCAAGCCTTAGCAATGCCTTATCCACCAGCTCATACTCAGCAATAAGCACATCAAAAGTACACAAATCGTCACGATGATGCAGCTCCGCACCGGGAGTATCGTAAGCAATGGCGCCTTCTTTCTCAGCAACAGCCAAAACCTGGCTTTTAGGCACAAACATCAACTCGGCATCAGAGTCAATAAAGCGCATAATCAGCCACGGACAGGCAACACGATCCACATGAACGTGGGAACGGGTGATCCATTTCATATTTTTATAATCCTATCGGTTGTAAGAGCCAAAGTATGTTAACGCATCCTTGGCAGCAATTTCTGCATCTTCAATAACATGACCAAACTTGCCTTTCAGATCATCGCTAAGATGAAAAACATATTCCTGAGCTGCTTCTTCACCATATTTTTCAGTAAACATTTTGGCAAATTCAAGCACACGGGTAAAGTCGTGACGTTCATTTTTGTTTTCAGGATCATCAATCCATTCGTGTACTTCTTTATATTCCTTTCCGGTTCGTTCGAGACTTGCAGCAACGTGTTTTTTGATTGGTGGCATGGAATTTCTCCTAGTAAAGATTTTCAGAATACTATTCAACAATTCATCCTACTTAAGTAGAAAAAATTATTACTCGCAGAAAGGAATACGGTAAAGCGAATACAATGTCAATAATTTCTATTTTGACTATTAACAATGACCTTGATTGAGAATCATTTAAACGGTAGAGTTATGAATATTACAAGCCTTTTCAATCAGACTAGTCCTTAATTTGTGGTACGAAAACCATTGAAAACCAAACTCAGTCCCATAAACCTTCTCACAGAAATCAACAAACCTGAAAACAGGGATTTTCTGGCAGAATTCACCGCTATAAAATACCGAAAGAACAGCCTTATCTATTCGCCCGGCCATGAGCACGATCTGGTTTTTATCGTAAAAAAAGGCCGTTTACGACTCTATCTTGCAGTGGAAGACAAGGACTTCTCTTTAGCCATCCTTGAACCCGGCGATATCTACGCCACTCACACCCGTGCCCATGTTGAAACGCTTGAAGATGTGACACTTATGACCATGCCGACAAATAAGCTTCACCTGTACATGGCAACACATCCGGCACTTTCAAGGACGATCATTCGTATTCTTGGTGAAATGCTCAAACAGTCTTTCTCCATTATTGACAGTCTGGTTTTTAAAGATATAAAACAGCGTCTTGTTGATTTTTTCCTCTACGAGGCTAGTCATAACGGAATTCAGGATGCTAACGCCACCACAATCAAACTTGATATAACTTCAACACAACTGGCAGCAATCATCGGTTCATCCAGACAAACTGTTTCAACCATTGTCGGTGGAATGTTAAAGGATGGTGTGCTTGAGAAAAAAGAACGCACTGTTTATCACATCCCTAATATTGACTTATTACGTAACTACGCATAATCTCAGAACATACAAAATCCCTTTATTCCTCCTTTCAATTCTTCTGTTACCACTTCGCAATAAAAAGAATCCTTTTGTCAGATAGCTGACAGTACTCATGCGTATTCCCTGATACAATGATCTTGTTAGATAGGGCACTTTGTCCTGTCCCGGAACAGTATTATCCAACCAGGAGAGCGCAATGACTACAAAAAAGAAACCGATCGAAGAGATGAGCATTTGGGAAGATGCGCAACAGATGCTCAAAAAAGCAGAACGTGATGGAATCGAAACCGCATGGGACAGGCTGGATCAGCAAACGCCCCACTGTACTTTTGGAGAATCCGGTGTCTGCTGTCGTATCTGCACCATGGGGCCATGTCGAATCAGTAAAAAATCTCCTCTTGGAGTATGTGGTGCTGATGCCGATGTCATTGTTGCCAGAAATTTTGGCCGTTTTCTGGCGGGTGGTGCAGCCGGACACTCTGATCATGGTCGTGATTGTATTGAAGCATTCCATGCAGTTGCTCATGGCAAAACGCAGGATTATCATATTAAAGATGAAAAGAAGATGCTCCGTATTGCCGAAGAGCTTGGCATTACAACTACAGGACGGGAAATCCTTGACGTTGCCAAAGACCTTGCAGATGCATTTTTTGATGACTTTGGCAGTAAACGAAAAGAGGTAGGGTTTATCAGCCGGGTTCCTGAAAAGCAGCAGGAAAACTGGAAGAAGCTCGGCATCATGCCCCGTGGCGTAGATCGTGAAATCACAGAAATGATGCATCGTACCCATATGGGTTGTGACAATGATGCCGCCAATACCATGCTCCATGCAGCACGAATGTGCCTTGGAGATGGCTGGGGAGGATCAATGATTGCCACTGAGGTATCCGATATACTTTTTGGCACCCCTTCACCACGTACTGCTCAGGTTAATCTTGGTGTTTTGAAAAAAGATCAGGTTAATATTCTTGTTCATGGCCATAACCCGATAGTTTCTGAAAAAATCCTGGAAGCAGTAAATGAACAGGAACTGATTGATCTGGCAAAAGAAAAAGGAGCTACCGGAATCAATCTGGCCGGACTTTGCTGTACCGGCAACGAACTGATGATGCGGCAGGGAATCCCCATGGCCGGCAATCACCTGATGACAGAACTTGCAATTATTACCGGTGCAGTCGAGCTGATTGTTGTCGATTATCAATGCATTATGCCTAGTCTTGTCCAGGTAGGAAACTGCTATCATACAAAAATGATCACCACCGCCGACAAGGCCAGATTTACCGGAGCAGATCATGTGAAATTTGAATTAAACAACGGTATGGAGCAAGCACGAAAAGTTGTGCGCCTGGCTATTGAACGTTATACCATGCGCAACCATGACCGTGTTGAAATCCCCGGTGAACCCGTCGATATCATGACCGGTTTCTCCAACGAAGCCCTACTTGAAGCATTGGGCGGCACACTGACACCACTTATCGATGCCATAAAAGCCGGTAAGATTCGTGGTGTTGTGGGAATAGTGGGCTGTAATAATCCCAAATATAAACATGATTATTGTAACGTAAATTTAAGCCGTGAGCTGATCAAAAAAGATATTCTGGTTATCGTTACCGGTTGTGTTACCACTGCTGCCGGAAAAGCCGGTCTTCTTGTTCCGGAAGCAATTGAGATGGCAGGCCCGGGACTTAAAGAAATCTGTGGTGCCCTTGGTATTCCGCCGGTTATACACATGGGAAGTTGCGTTGATAATGCAAGGATCCTGCAGCTGGCGGCACTGCTGGCCAATGAACTTGGTGTTAGTATTTCAGATTTACCACTGGCAGCATCATCTCCGGAATGGTATTCGGAAAAAGCAGCAACCATCGGTACCTATGCCGTGGCCTCCGGAATATACACCCACCTGGGACACCCGCCAAACATTACGGGTTCTCCTGTTGTTACCAATCTGGCGCTCGGCGGCCTTGACGATCTTGTTGGTGCCTGTTTTGGTATTGAACCTGATCCATTTAAAGCAGCGGAACTCATTGATGAACGAATTAAGATGAAACGTAAAGGGTTGGGTCTTGAAGAATAAGGGTACAAGTAACCTGAATTAAGTGTTCACTCCAGCAGCGCACTGTGTGTTGCTGGAGTAAATGGTCACAAAATCATACGGCTTGTTGGTCAAGGAGGTCTGAAAAAACCCGGTTTCGCCCATCACTCTTTGCTCTGTACAGTGCCTGATCAGCCCTTTGATATACTGTATCGACAGTTGTTCCGGGTGCTGGAGTTATTGAGAGTAAGCCAAAAGAAGCAGTAATGACCTTTTCCTCACATCCCCACTGGTGCTCAATAGCAAGTCCCGCTATACGAACTCTTACATTTTCTGTAAAAGCCAGTGCCTCCTCTGAGGAGAGCCCTGAAAAGAGCAGCCCAAACTCTTCACCACCCAACCGAAAACAGAAATCACTGCTTCTGCTAAGTGTCTGTTGGAGCAATTGCCCAATAGCACTGAGAACTTCATCACCTTTTTGGTGACCATAGTGATCATTGTATTGCTTAAAATAATCGATATCCAACATGGCAAAAGCAAGCTGTTTATCATCACGCATTGCACGAGCCATCTCTTTTTTTATTGTTTCATCAAAAAACCGCCTGTTATACAAACCGGTAAGAGCATCCGTAATTGAAAGTTGTTCAATACGTTTCTTGTCTGTAATATCCTGATAGATAGCAGTATAACCAGCAATTTCCTTGGCTTTATCAATTTTAGGAAAAATTATTGCTTCCAGCCAGTACGCATCGCCTGTTTTTGTAATATTATAAAATTCTCCCTTCCATACCTGCTCCGCTTGTATTTTTTGGACTATCACGTTCTTCCTTACTGCATCCACCTCAGGATGCCTGAGCATACCTGGATCCTGACCGATCACCTCATCCTTGGAGTAGCCGGTCACCCTTGAAAAGGCGGTACTTACGTCCACCATAGTTCCTGTAATATCAGTGGTTGCAGTAACGACATTCTGATCAATAATATTCACATATTCCTGAAGCTTTTTATTCTGCCTGGAGATTTTCTCATTTAATTTTGTGGGAATTCTTGAGATGGCAATGGACAATGGAACGGAGAGTAGAAGAATGATGCCAATAACCATAAACATAGCCTTGCGCCGCTCTGCTTTCATCCCCAGAATAGCTTGTATTTTTGGAAAAAGTAGCAGATGCGCCCGATCTTTCACAAGCAAATCTCCCAATGACGCAGCATAAACAGGATCCACAAACTCCACAGTACTGTCTGGAGTACCGTGGAGTATGCTCGTCACAGCATTCGGATAATCATCCTGCAGCGTATGCCCTGTCTGGAGATATCGTGACCATGACGAATCAGCCTGATAATGGGTAAGATACTGCCCATCATGATCAACCAGAGCAATATTAAAAGTTGCACTCTCTTTGAAGTTTTCAAGAAACTCTTTCATATGCACATTGACAAGTACAACACCGGAAAATTGCTGATCGACATAAACAGGAGATGCTATTCGAAGCACAGGTTTATAGGGGATTTCAATCTTCTTACGCTCAACATTCAGATCCAACCGTGAATACCAAAAGCTATTGACTGGCACCTGTGCCGACTCAAGAAAATAGTAGCGACGACTTTTATCCTGAAGATCCTCTGCTGTAATAATATCCGGTGTCTGTTTGCCTGCAATCCAGTCGACTCGAATACTTTCCATTCCTTTACTATCCAGGTACCGAACCTGCATCAGTGAAGGGTTGGTATTGCTGACAGAATAAAACAATTGGTTGGCAATTGACCTGTTTGTCTCATTGGGTTGACGAATATACTCCCGCAAAGCCTTGCTACTACGCAATGAGAACACGGTACGTTCCAAAAGAGAGGTGAAAGAGGACAGTTCTTGACGCTTACGCAATAGCTCCTGGTTAGCCTTGTCGGCCAGCTCCCTTTGAATACTGCGCACATCAAGATTGTAGTTAATTAAAGAGGTGAGCAGAGCGATGAGCCCCCCAAACCCAAGAAAGAGAAATATGAAATAAAACCGATATGAAAATCGTGAGAAGAGTGAACGCATTGCGATGATTTCCCTTTTTTAACAGAAAAAAATACCTGATTACCATCGAACCTCAGTTTTGTTCGATTTCTGCGAGTCCGGAATGAC
>JAOZLM010000071.1 GCA_029934815.1 Desulfocapsa sp.
GGGCAGGGGAGCCTATGAGCAGAGCCAGGGCACTGCATAGTAAAATATTTTTCATGATTTTGTGTGTCTCCAGTTTAACCTAAATTGTAGTTTTATTGTGCCGGTTTGGACTTAACACTTGCATCAGGTGGAAGAGGAGTTCCTGTCCATTCTGGATCTTTTGCAAGAGAACGAACATAAGCAAGAACGTTCCATATGTCTTTATCTTTCAAGATGTGTTTCCATTGAGGCATAATATGGGAAAAGTTCTGTGATTTTCCGCCCTCTTTGATGGTTTTAAACAGCAGAACATCTGTTCTTCTGTTCATATAATTACCATCGGTATGATTCCGTGGAGGTGGATCAAATTTTTCCGCCAGCATTCTGGTGCCATTACCCTGGCCATTTTTCCCGTGGCAGGGTGTACAAAATTCATTGTATTTACGCTTCCCTTTCTTTACATTACCTGCTGCAAGGGTTGTTGAGCTAAAGCAGACAATCAGTCCAAAAGCCATTGCTACCTGAACAACAGTTCTCAAAATGCTCTGTTTTTTCTTCATTATTAGTATTCCTCCTGTTTCAATTTTAAAAAAGCAACTATCAGTTGTCAGAATAGAAAGAATTGTAGCATTATTTTCTCAGCCTGAAAACTGATACCTGAAAAACAGAAATAGCCGGAACACTCTGGTGAGTGCTCCGGCTTGGATAAATCAGATCAATTAGCTACTTATTTTTGATCTTCAGGAATCCAGTTAAAGTTAGTGGTTTCAGGAGTGAGGTAGGTTCTGGAACCATCCTCAATAATCTTTTTCTCTTCCTGAATCACAGCACTATCCCATACAGCCTGACCATTCTTTAATTTCAGACTTTTCTTAAAGTAGTCATCTGTAAAGACAATTGGGTCAGTCTGCCAGAAACCGTAACGAACTGCGTCATAGTAGGAACCAACTTTACGAACATCACCGTTGGATACTCCTTCTTTAACCATACGTTTGGCTCCACCAGTAAGGGCTGCTTCTTTACGATCAAGCAGGGTTCCAAAATTCTGATCCTGAAGATCCTGATATCTGAAAGCACGATACGCATCAGATTTCTTTAAGAGAGCATCCATCTCTTCTTTATTGAGGAAACGAGCACCTTTCTGAGTAGTGATCTGCAGTGGGGTTCCATCTTCAGCAACAACCTGCTTGATCTGGAAATCCATTGGCAGTCCAGCACGTCCTGAGTCAAGCTGTGGTACCCAGGTATCTTCTGCTGCATAGAAAACAGAACGACCAAGACCTGCGGCAGAACCATTGGTATGGCATTGCTCACAACTACGGCCTGCAGTCTGGATGGTATGTGGGGAATAGGCGTTCATAACCAGTCCCGGCATTCCATCTTGGGTTTTCGTAAGCTGAGAATCCATGAATATCTGAGCTTTAACCTTTTTACGCATATTGCGCAGCTCAAGCTTCACTTTCAAACGCGCATCAGGATCAGAAGTCATCAGAAGTTTTTTCTTCAGAGCTTTTTCTTCCATACGGAGCTTACCAACATCTGGGCCCATATGACTTACAAAGTACTGATACTGAGGACGGAACATGGAAACCTTACCTTCAGGGTTCTTGCCAAGGATCACATCTTCCCAGTTACGCATGGTCATGGAACCAAACCAGATACCGGCTGAGCTTTCGCCAGTTAAAAGATCGAGTTCTTCAGCTGCTGGCCATGCATCTTTCTTCATGCCTTTAAACTTACGATCCGGGGTGACCATTTTGTCACCAACGCCTGATCCAAGTGTAGCATAGAGAAGTTTAAGGGTTTGTGGATCCGGCTCACGCCAGCGTTTCCACTTCTTATACGATGGATAATCTTCACGCATAAGATGGGTTCCAAAGTCAAGCGATGCCCAACCTGAATGACATGCAGAACATTCCATATTTTCCATATGTCCGGAGACCGCATGGGCAACAGGTTGTTTCTCCATATCCATAAGCTGTGGAATCACGTGCTGTTTACCAGTTACCTTAGAGGTAAGTACTATGCCTTTGTCAGTTTTCATGACATTGGCCATTTTGGTACCTTTGGCAGTTACAGCAACCATGTCGCCAACGTTAGCGCTATAGTTTGGATTGGCATTTGCACCGGCGAGTGCTGCATCACCATCTGCCAATGCTGCAGTTTTAGCAGGAGCAGAGGTTGTACCATGACAGGTGTCACAGGTCACTTCAGTGGCCTGATGAGCTGCTGCCATAGTTTTGCCATTACCCATCATTTCAGATCCGGTATGACAATCGATACAGGCAAGACCAGCTTTATAATGAATATCAGGCATCAGAGTATGATGATCGATTCCATAAGGAGCAAGTGGCGCATTCCATTTGTAACGAGGCGAACGGTACATCTTCTCAAAATCATGCTCGAAGAGTCCGATATACTCAGTACCAACCCTGTTACCACTGTGACAACGTACACACTGGACAGTAGGGATAGCTGTGGTTAAACGATGTTTCATCGGATAGCCACGTTTAGAGAGAAGACCTGAAAGATCGGTCTTCAGAGCCTTGTCATTTTGTTTTGCTTCATTATTTGCAGTCTGAGTCTTCTGGATTGCTTTGTCACCGGTCATGGTCTGGCCGTCATTTGCATAAATCATATGACAAGCTGCACAACCTGTGGCGCGGAAATCACCAAGACGGTTTGGAGAAGGAGAGTTGATGTGACAACGCAAACATTTTTTGCGAAGCATATCATCAACAAGTTCTCCGGATTCTGCATATGTTGGGAGTACTTTGGTTCCGCCTTTGCCATTTACTGAATACTCGGCATCAACGGTTGCCTGAGCACCCCATGCATAACGTGTTGCATTGATCTCACCGGCAGAAGTCGCCATAAGTGAAGTCTCAACCTTGTGAAGTTGATCAGCATGACACTCTGATGTTCCACAGGTCTTTGCAACAACTTTTCCATCCGATGGGTTGGAAAACATACCCTTATGAGCGGCTGTCATTTCAGTTGCCTTATCGTCACCTTGATGACATTGAGTACAGGCAAAATCATGGGTATCGGAGATTGCTTCAATGCCTTCATGGCATGTGAGACAAGCTCCACCCTTAACAGCTGCTTTACTTCCGGAAAATACTTTGTCTACTGGAAATTTAATATCAAGATATTCTTTTTCCAGTTGAGCTTGGCGAGGTTTATTCCATGCAAATGGAACGCCCTCAGGGGTTACTTTCATCATCTGGCCATCAACTTCTTTCATTGGCAGCTCGAAACGCCTTGGATCGGCAAAATCTGAAAGATCATCCACTTTTTTAAGGGGATATTCTTTATCCCCAACTTTAATCATCTTATCCGCAGCAATACCCGGGGTGACAACCAGTCCAAGAAGGAAGGCTCCAGCACCACAGGCTGTGAGGATTGTTGAAAGTTTAATTTTACTCATCACGCTCCTCCTTTAGTTAGTTGCGGCGGTTGCTTTTTTAATGAATTCATCTTTTTTACACTTGGTTGGGAAGTCTTCATAGGCTTTGTAGATATCCTGATAGATGACATCGTCATAGCCGTCATGACATGGAAGACAGTTACCAACTTTCAGGATACGGGTCATCTCAGCCTGGTTAAAAGGACGCGCGCCAACATGAGAAGTTGAAGCGATCTGATTACCCTGAGGAGTTGCCATTACATCAAGCGGATAGGAAGCGCTCAATCCTGAACGATCCATCTCGTAGGTGTATTTCATGGCATCGTCTTTTCCTGATAAATCAGCACCAATACTCATATGACCTGTACCAATACCGATGGTTTTGGAGTTCAGATGACAATCTTCACAACTACGAACTTCAGTTCGGATAGTATGAGTGAAAACAGGGTTGGTCGCCACAGAGGAATATCCTTCAGCAGACTGGAAAATGAAGTTGTCGAAATCGCCAATGATCTCGCCACTGCCATTTACAGCGTTAAAGAATACCTGACAACCGGGAACATAGGTGTTTACCAGTCCCTTGGCACTGATACCGAGAAGCGGGGTATCATAACGTACGTAGGTTCTGAATTCTGGCCACTTACCGGCAGATTTCTGTCCGGTCAGTTTATCGCCACCTTTGTTGGTCTGGTCATAGTTATCATGACAACCGTAACACTGTGAGGTGTGACGTGCATGACATGCCCAGCATTCCATACGTTCCTGATGCTGCGGGATAGAATGGATACCTTTTTTATTTGTGATAATGGGCATCAAATGTTCACGACCATCAAACTTGGAAAGCAGAATTGGCTCACCATCAATGATTTTAACGTTGGTGTATTTGTTACCACGAGCGGTAACAACCATTTCGTCGCCAACGTTATTCTCATAGTTTGGAGAAACCATGCCTAGACGGATTACACGATCATCGGGATCTGTAACCTTTGTTGTGATAAGACCTTCTTTATAACTACCATGGCAATCCTGACAACGTACTTCAGCCTGTTCATGTTTCTTGGAGTAGAGATTCCCATCACCCATGGTGTCGAACTGGGTATGACAGTCGATACATTCCATACCCTTTTCATAATGGACATCCATCAATGGGGTATTATAGTATTTACCATGGAATTTCTCACTTGAGTGATCTCCAGCCATAAATGGAGTGCCGTAGAAATCGGACTCAACACGACCTTCATAACTCACACCAGTACGACCGCCACGGTTATGACAGTGAATACACTGCTCGGCGGGAATGGAAATAGTTATCTGATGAACCTTACCGTGACCACGTTCGTCCTTTGGAATAGTAGGATCGGATCCTTTGTAATACCCATCATTATCATAGAGGACATGACATGATGCACAACCCTGGGCGCGGTAATCAGCTGGAGCCTGCTTACCTTCGTTCCAGAAGTGACAGCGGGCACATGATTTACGCCACTGGGAGTCTGCATTTTCACCGGAAATCTGCATGGGGTTCCCCATGTCATCAACGGTGATGGGTACTCCATCGTCATCGGTTTCAAGATCTTTTGCAGAAAATACGGGCAGGGTGTCCATTTTCTTTACACCACCACGATGCTCTGGCACGTAATCGTTGTCGTCCATCCCCACACCGGAGTAAGAGGAGAACTTGGATTCCTGAGCAGCGTACTGATAACGAAGAGCACCGGAAATACCGGACTGCAGCCCCATAACAGTACGACGTACACGGTAGACATGGTTCTTGTCTGCCTGCTCATGTCCGTTATGACAACCGGCGGTACCACAGGATTGCTCAAGGATACGTAAGTTGGATGGGTTTCTCTGCCCTTTCATGGAACGGGAAGAGATCATATTTTTATGAGCTTCTGCTTTAATTAATGACTCCGGCATATCACTTCCGTGACATATGGTACAGCCATAAGTGTCAATTGGATGAAAGGCGGATATCTGTTCTACACCATCATGACAGGTGAGACAATTTTCTACGATAACGCCACGTTTTTCCGTATTGGGTAATTTGACGTCATCAATTTTGAGAACTTTCTCAACCAGTTCTTTTTCCATCCACATCGCCTTCTTTTCAGGCTGTTTGGATGCCATTTCATGGTTGAATTTAGTTTGCCATTTTTTCCATTCGTTGGCTGGATCAGCGGCTGCATCAGCCTGCTGAGTACCTGCGAATGACATACAGACAAATGCGCCTACCCCAACGGATAGTAGCAGATTTGTCTGTTTAAACTTGATTTTCATATAAGCCTCCCCCTATGATTGGCTGTCAATTTGTTACAATTTCTTTTCTTCCCGGGTAACACTGTTGAACGCTGTGCCTCCAAAACAGGTTTAGTAAATATTTATGTTTAAAAAAAGTGTTCTGTGTTTACACCAGTTTTACCAGTTTTTAGTAGCCTGACAATTACAGAGCTCGCGTAAATGCAGGATAATTGATTTAACTCTTTCATCACCAAGGGCCATACCCCATGGTGGCATAAGCGTAGATTTCGAAACTTCGACACCACCAAGGTTGATGGTATCAAAGAGTTTTGTGTCATTGCGTTCAGACATGAATTTTGCATCGGTGTGGTTCGCAGGTTTCACCAGAAGGTGTGGAGCATTAAAACCATTTCCATCGCCCTTCACTCCATGACATGGTGTGCAGTAATGCTGATATGTTACACGACCAAGTTCGATACTGACTTCATATTTGGGTACTGTTTCTTCAGCCGGTTTTTCTTCTACTTTGTCTTCTCCAAGTGCTGGCATGGAAAGGCAAAGAGTGAGACCAAGAGCTGCAAATACTGAACATACTTTTTGGGTTATTGTATTATTTGTCATAAGTATCGCCTCTAATTGCTTCCCATTTCTGCTGCCTGTTTGGCAAGTAATTCATCATCCCAGCGTTTCTTGATGGCATCCCATACTGCTTCCGGAATCTCATTAAAGCTCATAATAAGTTGTGTCATCACTTCTAGTTCATCAGGATACATTTCAAAGTTGGGCATCTGAACATCAGCAATAAACTTCTGAGGATTTTCAAGATATTTTTTAACCCATTCAGCACGTAATCGCTTGGCTAGGTCACTCTGGTCAGGTCCTATGATTCCGCCTTTGGTGTTCCAGGCATGGCAGGATTGACAGGAGAATGTCTGGAAGTATATTTTCCAGGCTTTTTCCATATCTTCTGCTGAGAGGTTCTTTTTCTCAGCTTGATAATATGGGTAGGAAACCTTACTGAGATCTGCAAAATAGGCAGTCAGTGCTTCGGCTTCTTCTGTCTTGAAGCCAAATGTTGGCATCCGTGTTGGTTCAATACCTTCAGGTCTGATTTTAATGGGATTCATGAGGAAATCAGTCATCCATTGGGGATTGATTCGTTCTCCCTGAAAACTAAGATCTGGCCCAACCGTACCACCCTTGTCACCAATCTTATGACAGCCAAGACAGTTGCTTTCTTCGATAATTCTGGCTCCGATAGTACTGGTAGCAGTCGGGTCAATAAGTGATTTAACAAAACCTTCCGGAATATTGTTACGATTTCTGATGGAAAGCAGGAAGGTGAGTACATCTTCACTTTCCTCTTTCGTTAAACCAAAATTTGGCATCAGGGTTGGAATGTCTTCGGTGTTGAATGCCCTGGGATTTTGAACCTTCAATGCCAGCCAGTCAGCAAGATTATGGCCGATTTTAGTGTCGCCAAAGACCAGCTCATCCACACGTTTTTGCCCAATACCATCATGCGGTGGAGCATTATATCCGATGGCAAAGTCACCAATATTATGACAACCGGTACAGCCTGTTTCTGCAGTGAGTTTTTTCCCTTGTGCAATAAGTTCCGGATCAGTTAAAGCTTGTGCTTCCGTAGCAGCAGTTTTCTTCTGTAAGGTAGAAAGATAGGCAACCAGATCCTGAATCTCGTTTTCAGGAACACGTAATTTGGGCATATTGGTTTCAGGCCAATATTTTGTGGGATCCTCAATCCAGGCATAGAGCCACTCAGGTGTTGTCTTTTCTGCAACACGTGAAAGATCAGGGCCAAAACCTTCATCCTTACCATCCACAGAGTGACAACCAAGACAGCCAAGATCAGTGAGATTTTTCTCACCACGGGCAATGGCTTCATTGTTATCAAGCTGTTTACGAGCTTTGCTAGCTGCTGTTCCCGGTTTGGATAGGGAGTAAAGATAGGCGGTAATTGCTTTTATTTTATCATCTGCCAGCTCAAAATCAGGCATCACAGTGTTGGCAAGAAAATCTTTTGGATTTTTAACCCAGGTTTGTGCCCAGGAAGGATCAGACTTTGTGGCAACAGCGGTAAGGATTGGTCCGATACCCGCATCACGCTTATACCCGTCAGCAACATGACAACCAAGACAGTTTGTACCAAGATACAGAGAGCGTCCTTTGGTAAATGATGGAGCATCTGTCATCACTGCATCTTTTGCAATCTTGCTGCTCATGGCATGACACGCTTCACAGGAGGATTCGGACTGTTTGCCGGTAAGGAGTGGAGTCATCCAGTTGTGATGAATATGGCCATGGGCCTCATCAACGGTGAGTCCGACAGGTTGTCCTTCATGGCAGATAACACAGCCAAAGGCGTCAGTGCCATGACGATTGGGTTTGATATGGTCACCAGGGTGAGTCGTGAAAGGCTGCTCGGAATCTGCAAATCGTGGAAGTTCGATTCCAAGATGGCAGGTCATACAGCGATCTGCAGTGTTAAACTGGGTCAGCCATGTTTGCCTGATGGTTGGAGTTGCAGCGCTAAGCAGCCCTGCACGTTTTTCCAGTTTGGCAATTTCGGCATCTTTTTCAGATCCGTCAGGAAGACTTTTGGCTTTGGCCAATGCTGCCTCAGTCATTGTTTCGTCAAGTTCAACGAAATCACGTTGAATTCCTTTCCATGGTCTGTCCGTTTCAAATTCAATATAAAACATGACGGCAACAAGGAGAGTAATTACGCCGGAAAAGATCAAGAGTAACCTTGTGTCTTTAAAAGAGAGTCTCATACTTTTCTTCATATTCAGCCCTATTAAATGTTAAACCATGGAGTGGTGATCAGATAGCGAACATGGAAAATCTGTCTGAGGACAACCTTTACCGGTACCATGTACATAAGATAAAATAGTGAAATTACAATAGTGTAACGTATCCAGTCCAAATCTTTACACCATTTCATGCGAATGAGTTTGGGCAGAATAAAAACCACTGCAAAGCAGATTCCCATGACGATATAGCTTGTGCTGTTGTTAATGTTGACAAGGAGTGTTTCGGCATGATGGCCGGAGTCGTCCCACACTTCCCAGGGCCAGAAGAAGAGCCAGCTTGGTCCACGCATAAACTGACCAACCACAATGGCACCCATCCACATTGCATAGCCCACCAGAAAATTGATCATGGCAAACTTACGGGCACTGAAATTATACTCACCAACACCCTTAGGGTTGGTATCAAGGTACGGGATTGCCATGAGGCCCACCATGATGATGGACGGCATGATCACACCGGAATACCATGGATCAAAGTAGACCAGGATTTCCTGTAGCCCGATGAAGTACCAGGGGGCTTTCGCGGGATTCTCTGTACGTGATGGCGTTGCGATTTCACCAAGAGGTGCATCCATCCATAGTGCCCATACAATAAGCAGAGCCATGATGAATACCGCACACATCAACTCCTTGAATGGGAGCTCCGGCCACACATGGGGATTGTCCGTTTTTTTCTTATCTCGTGCCGCTTGAGCGGCTTGTGCTTTACTGAGTGCTGCTTTTTCTTCTGCCATTACTGAACCTCTTTTCGAGTGAGTTGCTTTTGTTTACAAGGGTCGTGAAATACCGCCGTCCTTTCTGATTCTCCAGAAATGGATGGCACAAC
>JAOZLM010000355.1 GCA_029934815.1 Desulfocapsa sp.
TGAGTTTTAAAAATACAGTGTATGTCGTACGGGAGAAAAGACTGACCACCGTTCCCGTTGTTGTCGCTCGTGTGCAGGATAATAAATCCTATATCAGCAAAGGGCTTTCGGCAGGTGATGTGGTTGTAACAACACGTCTTGCCGATCCTCTTGAGCGCAGTTTAGTACAGATTGTGAAGGGAGCTGCAAATGAATAATCTGTTAGCCTCTTTCGCCAGAAATACCGTTTTTGCAAATATCCTGCTTTTGCTGATTTTTTTGGCTGGGTTCCTGGCTATTAAATCAATGGTTCGTGAGAGTTTTCCTGAATTTTCCATCGATAAAATCTCTATTTCTGTCGCTTATCCGGGCGCTGATCCGCAGGAAGTGGAAGAAGGGATTAACCAGAAAATTGAGGATGCTCTCGAATCAGTCCAGGGCATCGATCGTTACACCACCAAATCTTATGAGAACCGTGCCAGCGTAATAGTTGAAGTAAAAGATGGCTATGAGATGGCGAGTGTGCTTAATGATGTGGAATCCCATATTAATGCAATTTCCACCTTTCCTGTGGATGCCGAGAAACCGGTAATCAGAGAGATTGTTAAAAAACAGGTGGTTATGCTGCTTTCACTGTCTGGTGATTTAAGTGAAAAACAGCTAAAACAGTGGGGAGAGCGTATAAAAGATGAAGTAAAACTGATTCCGCTTATCTCTCAGGTGGAGGCGTATGGGACCCGTGCCTTTGAGATCGGCATTGAGATTTCAGAAGAAAAACTCCGTCGTTACGGTCTCACCTTTGAGCAGGTTGCGGCCAGTGTTCGAAAATCCAGTTTTAACCTTGCGGGCGGTACCCTTCGTACCGATGGTGAAGAAATCAGGATTCGGACTGTGGGGCGAAAATATACCGGCGAAGAACTTGCCAAAATCGTGGTTTTGGCGCGACCCAGCGGGGAAATAATCACCCTTGATCGTCTGGCAAAAATCAATGATGGCTTTATGCAGGATCCGATTTTTGCAACCATCGACGATTTACCCGCCATGTTTGTGCAAATTGCCAAGACCGAAGACGAAGATGCCATAAAAATATCCAATGCTGTGCAGGCGTTTATCGCTGAAAAAGCAAAAGTTTTGCCTCCCGGTGTGCATATTTCTGTATTTTACGATACCACTGATTCGCTGCGGGCACGTATCAGGCTCCTGACCCGCAACGGTATTATTGGTCTCAGTCTGGTGTTCTTTCTGCTTTGGCTCTTTCTTGATTTTCGACTGTCGTTTTGGGCAGGCCTTGGAATTCCAATTTCCATTGCCGGTGCCATGTTTATTCTCTGGTCAGTCGGTGCCACCATTAATATGATTTCCCTTTTTGGCTTGATCATGGTGCTGGGGATTGTGGTTGATGATGCTATTGTGGTGGGAGAAGCAATCTATGTACATAGAAAACGAGGAGAAGCACCCCTTGAAGCTGCTGTAAACGGTGTGTCAGAAGTTGCCATGCCGGTTTTGGCAGCCGTTACTACAACCATTGTTGCATTTATTCCGCTTTCTTATGTTGGTGGTGTGATGGGCAAATTTATATCTATCCTGCCCATGGTGGTTATTGCCTGTCTGGCTATTTCTCTTGTTGAATCTCTGTTATTACTGCCGGCTCATTTAAGTCATTTGCCAGATCTGAACACACCTAAAAAGCAGTGGGGAATTTTTGGACTGATTGAACGAATGAGAAATGCAGTCAGTGAAGGGCTTGAGAACTTTATTGACAAAAAATATGTCCCTTTTATCCGATTCGTTTTGAACTGGCGCTATGTTTCTTTGGCTGTGGCAATTGCTGTTTTGATGCTCAGTGTGGGACTGGTTAAAGGGGGGCTTGTCAAATTCCAGGTCTTTCCTAAACTTGATGGATTTGTAATAACATCCACCGTTGAGTTCCCGGAAGGGACTCCACCAGATATCACCAGCGATGCTTTAGGGCAGATTGAAAAAGCGTTTGATACCGTGGCCGCCCAAACAAGTACCATAAGTGGTGCTCCTCTTGTTCGCCAACGTTTAAAATTGGTGGGACAGGCATTGTCGGGAACCATGGGCGCTACCGGGCCGCATATGGGATCCATTCAAATTATTTTGCTGCCTTCAGAAGAACGTGGTGTGCATTCAAACGATCTGCTTATCGCCTGGGAAAAGGCGGTGGGTGGCATTCCCGGTGTGAAAAGCTTAACGTTTGAGGGGATGCAGGCAGGGCCGTCCGGTGCTGAAATTGAAGTGTGGCTGCAAGGGCTTGATATGGGGAAGCTGCAAAGTGCCGCTGCCGAGTTGCAGGACGCTTTGGAAGAATATAAAGGGGTCTATCAGATACGATCTGATTACAGCCAGGGAAAAAACGAACTGCAGTTAAGTTTGAAGCCGGAGGCAACCACTCTTGGGCTTACTGTGCAAGATCTTGCCAGTCAGATTAATGCTGGCTTTTATGGCAGAGAGGCTTTCAGGTTGCAACGTGGCAAGGATGATATTCGGGTGAAGGTTCGCTATACAGCCGATGAGCGAAGTCGTATTTCTGATTTTGAAAAAGTGCATATCCGTACCGCAGATGGCCGTGAGGTGCCGCTGCTTTCTGTGGCAAATATCAGTTTTGTACCCGGTTTTTCCACCATTTCAAGAACCGATGGTTTACGTCGTATCAAGGTGACAGCCGAGGTAAATAATAAGCAGGCTAACTCCGGTGAGATTTTTGCGCAACTGGCAAAAACCACATTTAGGAAATTGAAGTATGAGTATCCGGATGTGTACCTTTCCATGCAGGGTTCCAAGAAAAACACCAGAGAATCATTTTCTTCTCTTGCTG
>JAOZLM010000072.1:0-3678 GCA_029934815.1 Desulfocapsa sp.
TACCTTTTACGAGTTTATCATTATTTACTTACTATAGAGACTACTAATGACAAAAGTTATTGCCATGGCAGGCAAAGGTGGCACCGGAAAAACAACCACCACCGCCCTGCTCACCAAATATTTACTCGCAAAAAAGGAAACTCCCTTCCTTCTTGTTGATGCTGATGCCAACGCCAATCTTAATGAGTTGTTGAATCTTGATGTGCACCTCACCCTTGGCCAGATCCGAAAAGAATTAAAGGGAGAACTGCCACCAAACACCACCCGTGATCAGTTTATGGAGTTCAAAATCCATCAGGCTCTGATTGAGGAAACTGGTTATGACCTGCTTGTTATGGGACAGCCTGACGGCCCCGGATGTTATTGCGCAGCAAATCAGTATCTTGCTATGACCATGGATAAGCTTGCAGCGAATTACAAATATATCATTGTCGATAATGAAGCGGGAATGGAGCATTTAAGCCGTATGAATTTACGAAGCATTGATTACCTGTTTGTAACATCTGATCCTTCAGCCCGTGGAATTCTCACTGCAAAACGTATTTCTGAGATCACAGAACCATTAGGGCTGCAAATTAAAGAGCAGTATCTGTTTGTAAATCGTGCTCCACAGCCTGTACCACCAGCTCTTCAGGAAAAAATCGATGAGGCAGTCACAGAGACAGGCATGAAACTTGGCGGTATCATTCCCTCAAGCGATACCCTAATCGACATGGAACTTAGCGGTGACTCCTACGTCACTCTGGACGATTCAGCGAATGTCGTGCAAACTGTTAACACAATCTTTGATAAGATTTTTTCCTGATCCATAAACGACAAAAGAATGGAAACCCAGGAAAACACAACCCAGCAGGAACTCTCCGGCAACAACATGATCGAAATGATCAAGGTGAGCCGTAGTTACCCGCCCGACATCCATGCACTCAGCGACATCTCTTTTCACGTTGAAACGGGCGAAATGTTTTTTCTTATCGGCCGAAGCGGTGCAGGTAAAACGACATTGCTGAAACTTATCTGCAATATGGAGATGCCAAGCAACGGCCTTATTGAAGTTGCCGGATACAATATCAATAATTTAAAAGGCAAAGATCTTGCTTTATTGCGGCAACGTATAGGAGTTGCTTATCAGGATTTCAAACTGCTTAACGATCGCACAGTTGCTGAAAATATCGCAATTGCCATGGAAGTTTCCTATAAAAAACCTCGTGCCATCAAACAGCGTGTGCGTGATCTCCTCGATCAGTTGCAACTCAGCAGCAAACATGATCTCCTTACCGGCGAACTCTCCCGGGGCGAACAACAACGAGTAGCACTGGCAAGATCAGTTGCCAACTCTCCACGCCTGATTCTTGTAGATGAGCCAACAGGAAATCTCGACAGTACCACCACCGAAAAAGTTATGGATCTGCTCACAAGAAGCAACAAAGCCGGAGCCACAGTAGTTATTGCCACCCACGATGCTTCCATCTACCAAAACAGCAATAACCGTATTTTGGAACTGCGGGAAGGTATGCTTCACTCCCTCATACGGGGGAACGAAATATGAATTTCTGGTTTGCGGTAATCAGACAGACCGGGCGGAACCTGCGGCAGACCTGGTCCTCCCAGTTTATGACATTTCTGACTGTCAGCCTCTCCGTCCTGATTTTTGCGTTCTTTTCTCTGATTTACACTAACATGCTTGGTGCCGGTGATCGCTTAACAGATGATCTCAGCCTTATTGTGTACCTGCAGGAAGAGCCGGGACTGGCAATGAAAGAACAACTTCGACGAAAAATCCTTGCCTTTGATGAAGTGGAAGAGCTGCGGTTTGTCTCACGTACAGAAGCCTATGAACGTTTTGCAAAACAACTTGGAAAAGATTCGGATGTGCTCCTTGATATGCCAACAGACTTTCTTCCTGCATCCATTGAGATTGTTCCTTTGCGAAGTTTACGGGGATACAGCCAGATAAAGCTTTTTTCTGAATATCTAAGTAGTCTTCCCGGTACCGAAAAAGTACAATATGGCCAGGAGTGGATTGAGCGTTTTTACCACTTTGTCCGTTTGCTTACCATTGTAGTCGTTCTTAGCGGCACGCTCCTTATCCTCACTGCAACATTTATGGTCGCCTACACCATTCGTCTCACCATCCTGGGCCGTCAGGATGAGCTGGAACTTTTGAAACTTGTGGGTGCCACCACCAGCTATATCCAGACACCATTTTTGATAGAAGGCATCCTGCAAGGCCTGCTAGGATCAATTATAGGGCTTCTTGCGCTTTATGGCCTGTTCCAGTGGATCAGCACACGATTTACAGGGCCGGGTATTTTAAACTTCTTCCAGTTTGATTTCTTCTCTCCCTTTATTCTGATTGCTATTGTGGTGGCTTCAATATCCCTTTGCGCCTTGGGCAGTTACACCTCTATCCGTAAGTTTCTCCTGATTTGATGTTTGCCGGATCCTCTTGCAAACAGCGCTGCTTACATCGACCTGCACTTTTTTCATGTCTCCTGATATGTGCCCTGTGTCTCTTTATCCCTCTTGATTCACTCGGCAAACAAAACAGAAAAGCTGAAAAAAATCGCATAGAAAAAGGTATCAAGACCTTTCGTATAAATATCAGCAAACTGCAGGATGGCATCAGTATTCAACGAGACCTTGTCCTCTCTTCCAAAAAAAAGGAACGAAACCTTCTGGACGAGCTGGCACAACTTGATGCTACTTTGCAAGACCGGCTGAGTAAGCTTCAGGCTCTTGAAGAGGAAATGCGTAAACAGCAAACGTTAATCGATCAGAAAGAAGCGGAAGAAATGTTTGCTGAAAAGGAAAAGTACGAGGTACAGAAGCACCTGCAAAAGCGGATCAAAGCATTTTATAAAATGGGCAGAATTGGTGTTGCCAATGTTGCTTTCTCTTCAGAAACATTGCCCAGTATGCTGAATTTTCGTGACTCCTTTACCACTCTGCTCGAATACGACACCGATGTTATTAAGCACTATCGTGAAACAATCACGTTTTTGCAACAAACCAAAGATACGCTCAACCTTGAAAAATCTATCCTTGACGACTTTATCCACGAAGCTAAGAATAAACACGCTGCAATAAATACAACTGTACAGGAAAAAGAAGTGCTGCTGGCTCAAATCAAAACCCAGAAAGAACTTCACGAACAAGCCATTACTGAGATGGAGAGAGCAGCAACCGAACTCTCAGACTCCCTGAATTCCTTAAAAGAGAAGAACGAACTGTTTGATCAGGGATTTTTAATGGATAAGGGAAAACACCCGGCTCCTGTTAAAGGACAGGTACTGGCTGTTTTTGGCCAGCAACGGGAAAATCGCCTTGGAATTAAAGGCCAGAGTACAGGCATTACCATTGCCACTCCCGGAATTAACAGGGTCAATGCAATTTTTGAAGGAGAGGTTCGCTACGCAAGCTATCTCCACGGGTACGGGAATACCATTATTATAGACCATGGATTCCAATATTTTTCCATCCTCTCACGCCTTGAGAAAATCCTGAAGAAGAAAGGTGATAAAGTTTCTCAGGGCGATCTTATCGGGCTTACCGGCGATACTGCAACGCTTATGGACGAAGGTATTTATCTTGAAATTCGCCATGGCTCAACACCATTAGATCCCCTGCAGTGGATTGATAGCAAAGGGCTCAGGCAATAGGGCAAGATCGAACATCGAA
>JAOZLM010000072.1:3778-9265 GCA_029934815.1 Desulfocapsa sp.
AAAAAATATAGGACACAATGTGAAACCTTTAACAGCACCAGCTCTTATTTTCTCAATTTTCCTTTTCATTATGCCTTCTATTTCTCTTGCTGCCATCTCTCAGGAGCAGCAGGAAGCCACCTATAGGCAGCTGGAAGTCTTTGCCAACGTACTCAGTATTCTACAGGAAAATTACCTGGAAGAAATTGATGCGGACACAACCATAGAAGGGGCTATCAGCGGTATGCTGCTTTCCCTTGACCCGCACTCATCCTATCTCACTGCTGAGGACTTTGATGAACTCCAGGAAGAAACCAGGGGGAATTTTTCAGGTGTGGGCATTGAACTCACTATACGTGACTCTATCCTCACCGTTATCTCTCCAATTGCAGGAACACCTGCCGACAAAGCAGGGATTATGGCAAAAGACCTGATTGTAAAGATAAACGGGGAAGCCACAAAAAGTATGCCCTCCATGGAGGCAGTAAAACTTCTACGCGGCCCCAAGGGAAGTGAAGTCACTATATCCATATACCGTGATGGCTGGGAAGAATTGCAGGATTTCACCATTGTTCGCGATATCATTTCACTGCACAGTGTAAACGGCCTGATGCTTGAGCCAGGCTTTGCCTATATTCGAATTACCAATTTCCAGGAACAGACGACAAAGGATCTAAAAGAAACGCTGAATGAACTAAACATGGATTCAACCGTCAAGGGACTTGTCCTTGATCTTCGTAACAACCCTGGTGGGCTGCTCGACCAGGCGATATCCGTCTCTGATGTTTTCCTTGAAGAAGGGCTTGTAGTGTACACCAAGGGCAGGATTCCTGAACAGAACATGACCTTTCAGGCCCATGCCAACAACGGTAAAAACACCTATCCTCTTGTCATTTTAGTTAATGAAGGTTCAGCCAGTGCTTCTGAAATTGTAGCTGGTGCCATTCAGGATCACCAGCGGGGTGTAATCGTTGGCAGCACAACGTTTGGCAAAGGATCAGTACAAACCATCCTGCCGATGCCAGGGGGATCTGGATTACGCCTTACCACGGCACGTTATTACACCCCTGATGGCAGATCCATTCAGGCCACAGGAATAGTGCCTGACGTTGAAGTGCCCTATATCCCCTTTGTAGAGCAGCGAAAAGACAAACAGCTCTCCCTTGCAATTGTACGGGAAGCGGATCTTAAGAACCACATTCTAAATAGTATTAAGCCGGACAAGAACTCATCCGCCAACAATCAGGAAAACAAAGAAAAAGAAGAACTGCAAGGTGAATACAAGGACGCTCAGGCTCAGCTCAAAAAAGACAATCAGTTGCGTACAGCGTTGAATATCTTAAAGAGTTTAAACCTGTATACAAAAACAAAACCTACTCAAAAAGACGTCTAAACTCTACCCGGCTATTCAGCGATTGAGCACCAACAGAACTGCTAATCTCCAGAGGCTGGTTGTCGCCATACCAAACAACGTCAATTCGGTCAGGGTCGATCAAAAAATTGGTCACCAGCTGATCTTTTATCATAACCGCTCGACTTTCAGATACTTCCAGTGCTGCCTGCGGTGTCGGGTATACCGAGTCCACATAGGTGGCTATTTCAAAACGGACAAACTTCAAAGCATCATCCTGCATGGCCTGTCCAACAGCCGCAAGTTGCCTGATACCTGTTGGCAGTAACTGCTTTGTGGCCTCTACAAACGCAACATTGTACTGCAACACCGGGCCAGTCAGCAACAGAGTCATATTAGAAGATATTTTCCCACGATGATCCATAACCTGAACAAATTCACCAACACTGACGATACCACCGGCAAGTGCCTTTCTTTTAACCTCAAGACGGGCGAGCCGACTTCCGGTTCGATCACTTTGCGGCATAAGTCGACTGGCATTGTTATATGCGACTATCGCATCATCTAGCAATCCTCGATATATATAGACATCTCCCATCCCCGCATAAGCTTTTCCCATTTGTGGATTCAGGAGCACTGCCTTCTGATAATACCCAAGGGCTTTATCATATTTTCGGTATCTTTCAAGGCTCAAAGCATACTTGTAATTCACCTGAGCATCTTCCGGGCACTGAATAATCAGATTGCTCAACAGTTTACGTTTCTGCTTCAAATTACGTTCGGCTTTCATTGCCTTTTTCAGGGTTTCACATTCAGCCGCAAGGGAAGGAGCAGCAACACAAACGCTGAGGAGAAGCGCAAACAATATATGCCAGATAGTTTTTGTCATTACAATGAGGCGTAAAACAACGCACACTCCATGTTACAATGTGCCTTTAACAACACATTAATTTGGTAGAAAATTAAATATTTAGATCTAACTACTACCACAAGATCGTATTTCTTATCAACAGATAAATGGATGAACAATCCGCTGAACCCATTAAAAACCCAACTCTTTCAGGAAACGTTCATCCCTTGACCAGTTTTTTCGTACCTTAACCCACAACTTTAAAAGCACCTTCTGTCCCAGCATTTTTTCAATATCTTTACGTGCTGCAGTTCCTATACTTTTCAGTTTTTTGCCCCCTTTTCCTATCACGATTCCCTTCTGAGAACTTCGCTCAAGCACTATGGTGGCATGGATTGTGGTCATCTGTTTTTTTTCATCTTCCTGAAAAGATTCGATTGTCACGGCAGAAGAGTAGGGAATTTCCTGACCTGTAAGGATAAATAATTTTTCCCGCACAATTTCAGCCACCAGAAAACGTTCCGTTGCATCCGTTGGAATATCCTCAGGGAAATATCTGGGCCCGACAGGCAAGATAGAAAGCAACTCATCAATAACAGCTCCTGTCCCCTCACCAGTCAACGCCGACAATGGTAAGATTGAATGAAAAGGATAAAGATCTGTGTATTTCTGGATCATGGGCAGCAAGGTTTCTTTCTCCTGTAGATCAACCTTATTCAAAACAAGAATTACCGGTGAAGCAACACCTTCCATCTGTTCAAGAAGTTCCTGTTGCTTCCCTTTCTCAACTTTTGCAGGTAATGGGAGTGACACATCAATCATATATAAAATAGCATCCACATCTTTCAGGCTGTCCATGGCAATACGAACCATTTCCCGGTTCAGTGGCTGACGAGCTTTATGCAGACCCGGTGTATCAAGCAGAACAATCTGGTAATCCTCACCATTGACCACTCCCAATATTCGGTTCCTGGTGGTTTGTGGCCTGTGGCTCACAATTGATATCTTCTGGCCGAGCAGATAATTCATCAACGTGGATTTACCTGCATTGGGGGGACCGACAATGGCGACCATTCCTGAGCGAATATCACCCTGTAGAAAATTCATATCTATCAATTGTTCGTTCCTCTAAAAAAATTTCAGTGCTCTTCTTGCAAAAGCACATTATAGTGATGGCGTCGTAAAAGTTCTTCATCTTCTTCGTTACTTCGAATATGACGTCTTTTACTTAGCCATCAAATTTTCAACTTTTATACCAGATAACCGTTTTTATTTCACCGTTAGTTCGGAAAGGCTGCAACTCGTGTCAAGCACAGGAAAACTCATAGAATACCTGGATGGAGGGAAATTCCTCTGTGCGTATGTGACAGGCAGCCAGGCAAAACGCTTACGTCTGATCAATCAAAACGGCAGGGAGATGAACCTCCCGCTCTCCCGTGTAGTCCATAGCTCTGTAGCTAACCATAGCGTAGAGCTAACCCGTGAAGAACTCACCCGCCAACTGCAGCAAACAGCAAATACCAGAACTCAGCTCATGGAGAAAATCGATCTTCGGGAGATCTGGGAACTCACATCTGATGAGAACAGTAATACCTTTAAAGCAGAATTTTTAGCGGAACTGAGTTTTGGAAAAGATGCAGATGACAACATTGTAGCTGCCTTTCTGCGCAGTGTATTTACCGACCGCCTCTACTTCAAATACAAAGAGAACCGTGTTGTTGCCCACTCCGCTGAACAAATCGATCAACTCCTGAAACAACGAAATAAAGAAGCTGAAACAGAGGCACTTATTGAAAGTGGCGCTAATCTTTTACAAGAGATAAACGAAGGCAACACTAAAAATATTCTGGAAAAAGAAGGCGCTAAAGATGTCATTAAAATCATGCGCGACTTCTACATTTACGAAGGTGATGCAAAAGAGGCTGATGTTGCCAGAAAGATTTTAAAAACTGCCGGCATGAACAGGCCTCACGACCCGTTCCATCTTCTTGTAAAAGCAGGAGTGTGGGATAAGAATGAAAACATCCCTCTCTTGCGTAAAGAAATACCGGTTAATTTCCCGCTCCTTGCCATCCAGCAAGCGGAAATGCTTTTGCAGCAGGGAACAGAGAAGTTATTTCAGGATCCTGCCAGAAAAGATTTCACCCATCTGAAGCCCATGACCATCGATGGTGCCAGCACCCTCGACTTTGACGATGCTCTCACTGTAGAAAAAGATGGCGAGAATTTCCTGGTAGGGGTTCATATTTCAGATGTTGCCCATTATGTGCGTCCGGAAGATCCACTCTTTATGGAGGCTCTGCAACGAGGCACCTCGATTTATTTTCCTGAAGGGCAGATCCCCATGCTGCCGCGTCATCTTTCTCAGGGGATTTGCAGTCTTATCCAGGGCGAAATACGGGCAGCACTCAGTTTTATGATATTATTGTCCCCGGATGCAGAAGTTTTGCGCATTCGTATTAACCCGACAGTAATCAAAGTAGCCAGACGTCTCACTTATGATGAGGCAGATACCATGATCAAGAGTGATCCGGAACTTGCAATCCTCAACGACCTTCGTATGAAACTGCGAAACAAACGTCTTGATAACGGTGCACTGCTTCTGCCCTTCCCCGATGTAAATATTCATATCCACGACGGCAATAAAATCCATGTGAGCCTTGCTGACACCGATACCCCTTCCCGGACACTGGTTTCTGAAATGATGATTCTGGCCAATACGGAAGCAGCACGGTATGTATCAGACAGGATGACACCCGGTTTATTCAGATCTCAAAAGCCACCACGTAAACGTGTGGTACATGGGATGGATACAGATCTTTATCTGAATTCAAAACAGCGAAAGATGTTGTCACGGGGTGAACTCCTGATTGCAGCTAAACCTCATAGTGGACTCGGTGTAAATCAATACACTACCATTACATCCCCCATACGTCGTTTACTCGATCTTGTTATGCAGCATCAGATTCACTCCATTGTGAGACGTGAGGAGTTCAGGTTTACAGAGGAGATGTGCAAAGATTTCACATCGGTGATTGGACGTACTCTTGCTAATGCAAATAGTGTTCGGCAACAGCGTCATCGCTACTGGTTATTGAAATACCTTGAGGCCAGACAAAACATTCCCCTTGATGCACTTGTTTTGGATTCTGGTGCTAAACGAACTTTTTTACTGCTTACTGATATCTTGTTGAATTTTGATATGCCTACACCTGGACAGAATGTTCCGGAGCCTGGCAGTACTGTTACTGTGAAAGTTGTTCGGGTTGATGCTCTAGACAACACCCTACGCTTCGAATGGTGATGG
>JAOZLM010000073.1:0-5087 GCA_029934815.1 Desulfocapsa sp.
AGACATCTCATGTCCTCAACCATTCCTTCGATATTGAACAGCTTCAGCAACATGAGACAGTTCAAGGCTTTCCTTGCTATCCATATCGGCAATGGTTCTGGCTATCTTCAATATTCGGTGATAGGCACGGGCCGAGAGCCCAAGCTTCTCAACAGATCTTTCCAGAAGTTTTAAAGAAGGAGCATCAAGAGCACAATACTTTTCAATGTCTCCAGTTCCCATTTGGGCATTACAGAAGATGTTCCTGCTTTCACCGTATCTGTCTTCCTGAATTTTTCGACTCTTATCCACCCGGGCTTTAATGGTCTCTGAAGACTCCCCTTTTCGCTCATCGTTCATATCCTTAAACGCTACGGCTCCCACTTCGAGGTGCAAATCAATACGATCAAGGAGAGGACCGGACACTTTACTGGAATAACGTTGAATTTGTGTTGGAGTACAATTACATTCTCTTACTTTGTCGCCATAATATCCGCATGGGCAAGGGTTGGATGCGACAACAAGCACAAAACGGGAAGGAAAATTCATACTCTGGTTGGCTCTTGTTATGTTTACATCTCCAGATTCAAGTGGCTGACGTAATACTTCCAGCACATGTTTTTTAAATTCTGGAAGTTCATCCAAAAAAAGTACGCCATTGTGAGCCATAGAGACTTCGCCTGGACGAGGGATTGTCCCGCCACCAATTAAACCGGCATCGGTTATGGTATGGTGAGGTGCACGAAATGGACGGCTGGAGATGAGTGGGGTATTTGTGGAGAGTTTGCCTGCGATTGAATAGATCTTGGTGGTTTCAAGTGCCTCCTCAAAACTCATATCTGGTAAAATCGTAGCAAAACGTCTGGCAAGCATGGTCTTTCCGGAGCCGGGTGGCCCTGCCAAAGCGACATTGTGGCCTCCGGAAGCCGCTATCTCAAGGGCCCGCTTCACATGTTCCTGCCCTTTTACATCCTGAAAATCCACATCTGTGGTTCTGCTGCCATTCAACAGTTCATCATGGTTTACAGCGATGGGATCAATATCTAATTCAGACGCAAGAAACTCAACAGCCTGATGCAAAGAGCTGACGCCAATAACATCAATTCCATTCACCACTGCTGCCTCATGCTTGTTTGTATCTGGTACAATGATCCCCTTCAGGCCCTGTGCTCTGGCATTTAAGGTAAGCGGTAATATACCGGGAACTCCGCGCACGGCACCATCAAGGGATAATTCACCTAACACACAATAATCTTTTAATTTCTCAGGTACAAACAATTCTGATGCTGCAAGGATTCCAAGAGCGATGGGTAAATCAAACCCGGCACCTGCTTTTTTCACGTCAGCCGGTGCCAGATTTACAGTAATTTTTCTGGGAGGCAAGTCATACCCGGAATTTTTAATTGCAGCCTTTACCCGATCCCGACTTTCCCTGACACTTGAATCTGGAAGGCCAACAGTATTAAAAACCGGCAAACCAAGGGCGAGATCGACTTCAACTTCAACAGATAAGCCATCAACACCCTGCAAGGTTCCACTATGGACAATTGCTAACATCTATAAATTCCTCTGGTACATTGCCTGTACCGCTGATGAATATTCTCCGTCTTTTTCGGTATAGATATAAAGTGGTGATTCAACGAGCATCCCATCCCCTCCATTTTTAATGGCTTCAATCAGAACAAGTCGCGCAGTATTTTCTTTTTTGGGATAAGAATAAACCACCTGCATACGTTTTACGGCAAACCCACTACTCATCAGTTGAGCAATTAACACAGCCATAAGTTCTGCCGGATAAACCAGAAAAAGCCTTCCCCGAGTTTTTAAAACATAGGCAGCAGAATGTAAAACATCACTGAGTGTACACTGCACCTGATGCCTTGCAATTCGGGCTTCATCATTTATTGATTTACGCCCGCTGCCAGGCAAATAAAAGGGAGGGTTACAGACCACAGATGAATAGGAACCTGCCGGGAAATATTTTTCAATGGAGCGCAGATCCCCTGTTACAATTTCCATCTTCTTCTGGCAGGAATTGGCAATAACATTTTCTCTTGCCAGTTCTGCCAAAGCCTCCTGCAACTCTAATGCAGTGAGTTTTTGAATTAAATCCGGTGTCCGGTAGAGGAGAATAAATCCAAGGACACCGCATCCGGCACCAATATCAAGAACCAGTTCATCCTTTTTTAAGCGTACAAAGTGAGCCAGCAAAACAGGATCAATGGAAAAACGATATCCGTCTACATGCTGAGAACAGCTCAACTCTCCATCAAAGAGTGTGTCTTTGCTGGTTTTCACGTCTCTTTTACCCAAGGCGGGATACTTCTTCTCCATCCACAAGCTGATTAAAGAGCAGCCCAGTCATAATTTTCGGATAAAAATATGTGGATTTATGAGGCATTATCAAGTTTTTATCAGCAACCTGCTTAACCTGCTGTACACGGGTCGGGTTCATCACAAAAAGAAGTGGCGTCATCTCATTCTGCCTGTTCCAGTCTTTGACAGCCACATCCATTGCCTCGTCAGGGTCGCTATAATAGTGGATCAGGTTTTCCGCCTCAAGGCGCTCGTGGTCAAGTTCCATTGCCTTGTGGATAATCACATCGGAAAGAATCACAACATCCAGCTCCTGCAACTGTTCTGGCTTCCCTTTAATCAATTCTTTGGCAGCTGGTTTCATGGTGAGCAAAAAACAGCGATCTTCACCGGGGTGATAGACACCAAAGGTGGTGACAGATGCATTGCTGCTTTCTTCTTCATCCATTCGCGAAAGTACTTCAGCGACCAGTACCTCACGGGTTCCTTCTTTCATTTCTTCCAGTTCAAACCAGGGATCAAGACGCAGACGCAAATCTTCCATATTTATCATCCCGGGCCATTGCAGCAGACGATGAGTAGGCAGCACAGATAAGCCCGGATCTTCCATGGGACAGAGATACATCATAATATGATTGGCAGGATCTTTATCTGAAAAATCAGCTTTCCGTTCCCTTTGCATTTTTCTATAGGCAAGTGCGGTAGTATAACGATGATGCCCATCTGCGATATAAAGAGACTTATCCAGAAACAACTCCTGAACCTGTTGAATCACAGCTTCATCACTTATTCGATACAGACTGTGGATACAGCCATCACCATCTGTAATTGAACCTATGCTATCCGGCTCTTTTGCGCCATCGAGTAGAGTCAGGACTGTGTTCTCTTCATCGGAATAGAGAGAGAAAATCTGGCTAAACTGCGCTTTGGTGGTATCAAGCAGACGCAGGCGATCAGCAATTACAGAATCAAAAGTCTCTTCATGGGGTTTTACAATTCCTTCACTAAACTCAGCCAGCCCCACCAGTGACACCAGCCCTTTACGAGTAAGAATTTGCCCTGAGGGATGTTTATACTGCACGGTATAAAGATATAAAGCAGACTGTTTATCCCGAAGAAGTACATCTTCATCCAGCCATTTCTGAAAAAGATCAGCCACATCCTGATAACGGGCATCTTCACCCACAGCACCGCCAGGATTTTTCGTAATATCGAGGCGAATCATGGAATACGGGTTTTTCTGGCTATAAGAATCCACTGCTTTTTCATTAATCACATCATAAGGAGGAGTCACCACATCATCAAGACTGCCGACTTTGTCCACGTTAAAAGATACGCCCTTGAAGGGTGCGATAAAGGCCATGCGTAATAACTCCTTATTTGCTATGTTGCGCAGAATGTTTATGATCTGAATAATCGGATTGTTCTTAGACGAATATCATTTAATAACACGGTTAGAACACTCTTTTCAAGGGACTTAGGAAGTTAGTTTTATATAGGAGATAAATATGTACGATATTTTCATAAAAACCCATTTTGCCGGCGCCCACCACCTGCGGAATTACCCGGGAAACTGTGAGAACCCCCATGGCCATAACTGGAAAGTAAAAGTAACTGTACGTGCTTCAAAAGTTGACGAACTTGGTATGGGAATTGATTTTAAAATACTTAAAAAAATTGTTAATACTGCTGTTGATGAACTTGACCACCGGGATCTGAATAAACATCCGGCCTTTCGGGATAAAAACCCGTCATCAGAACATATTGCAGCATTTCTTTTCGATACCCTTCGTCCCGATCTGCAGCATGATCGCTATGGCCTGCACTGTGTAGAAGTATGGGAAACTGACACCTCAGGACTTATTTATTACGGGCCGGATGCAAAATAAACTGCAAATCAGTGAAATTTTTTATTCCATACAGGGTGAATCCACTTTTGCGGGTTACCCCTGTATCTTTATTCGTTTAAGCGGTTGTAATCTGCGTTGTAATTATTGCGATGCCGAATACACATGGGATGTAGGAGATTTTAAGACTATTGCGGAAATCATCTCCACTATTCATGAATTTCCCTGTAAGCTGGTTGAGGTTACAGGGGGTGAGCCACTCCAGCAGACACAATGTCAGGATTTACTGCATATTTTATTAAAAGAAGATTATAAAGTACTTCTTGAGACAAATGGTTCTTTACCCATCGAGCATGTCCCCGATGAAGTAACAGCTATCCTTGATGTGAAATGTCCTGAAAGTGGCTCAGAAAATTCCTTTCATAAGGGTAACATCCCGGAAATAAAAAGAAGAGTAGAAGTGAAACCCGGCTCATGTGAATTAAAATTTGTACTTTCATCAAAAGATGACTTTCTCTGGGCATGTAATTTTATTCACGAACAGCAACTAAACACATTGCTGCCCATTCTTTTTTCACCAATTCAGAAACGTGTTTCTCCGGCAAAGCTTGCTGACTGGATCATGGAAACAGATCTTGCTGTTCGGCTCCAGCTTCAGCTACATACAATTCTCTGGCCAGATAAAAGCAGAGGCGTTTAACCTAAATCTTATTATTACACTGTTACTATGAAAAAAATTATACCGGTAGATCAGGCGGTGGGCATGGTACTTCCCCATGACATCACCGAGATAGTCAAAGACAAATTCAAAGGCCGTGCCTTTAAAAAGGGACACATTATTCGTACTGAAGATATTGAGCACTTAAAACGTCTTGGGAAAGAGCATATCTACGTTCTGAAATTAGGCCCTGAAGAAATTCACGAAAATGAGGCAGCAGAAATATT
>JAOZLM010000073.1:5187-9218 GCA_029934815.1 Desulfocapsa sp.
GTGAAATCTTTACGTAAGGCTCGTGCAGGTCTTATTATTACCGGCAACGAGGTATTTTCCGGTAAAATTGAAGATAAATTTGAAGCGGTACTGCGAGAAAAACTCTCTGCAATTGGTTCAGAAGTTATCTCTGTAACGTTTGCCCCTGATGATATTAGCAAAATTGCAAGCGCTATTACAGAGGCCATAGACAACGGTGCAGACATGATAATAACATCGGGTGGTATGTCTGTTGACCCTGATGATGTTACCCGCTTAGGCATCGCAGAAGCAGGCGCCACAGACTGTTATTACGGAACACCAGTGCTGCCGGGTGCAATGTTTTTAAGTGGCCGGATTGGAGAGATACCGGTAATGGGTTTACCTGCCTGTGGAATGTTTCATAAAATCACTGTATTTGATCTTATTCTGCCCAGAATACTCAGCGGTGAAACCATAGGGCGTGAAGAATTCGCCAGAATGGGTCACGGCGGATTATGCCGTAACTGTAAACGATGTCAATATCCGGTGTGTAATTTTGGAAAATAATCAAGAAAACGTACATTGCAGGCTCGTCGTAGAAACTCCTGCCAAAGCTTTTCAGCTTCTGGCCGAAGTAAGCGGACTTCCTAAAGAGCGAATCAAACACGCCATGGTAAAAGGTGCTGTCTGGCTCCATCGGCCCGGCACAAAAGAGCGACGTTTACGAAAAGCCAAATTCAGTTTGCAAAAAGGTGACCGGGTAGAGCTTTGTTATGATGCAAAGGTACTGGCCATGGCACCACCTCACACCACCTGTATCGAAGAAAACAATGATTACAGCGTCTGGTACAAACCGCCATGGATGCTCAGCCAGGGGACACGGTATGGCGATCATTGCTCCCTCTTACGTATCGCAGAAAAGAGCAACCGGGAGATTGATTACAAACTGATCCATCGACTCGACCGTGAGGCATCAGGACTTATGCTGCTTGCTCACAATCGCAATGCAGCCAAACTTCTGTCAAATCTGTTTCAGGAAAACAAAATAGAAAAGCGATATTTTGCGGAAGTTGACGGTATTCTGAAAATTAATAAAGAAGGTTTACTGCTCACCGGAGAAATTGACGAGAAACCGGCGAAAACGGAAGTGCTGTCATCAAAACCCGCAAAATCAAGAAGGAACAGTCTGCTTGATATTCGTTTACATACAGGGAGACTCCACCAGATCAGGCGTCATCTTTCAGAGCATGGCTTTCCGGTTCTTGGTGACCCACAATATGGAAAAGAGGAAGGAAAAGTCTATTCTGAACTCCACCTCTGTGCATGGAAGATCAGTTTTTTGTCACCCTTTAGTAAACAGCGGTGTGAATACCAGATTACTAACGATTTAAGACCATCGTTTCTGATATAAAAAAAGCCCCTGATTTGCATATCACAAATCAGGGGCTTTTTTCAATTTAAGAAGTGAAGAGTAGAACTATTTCTTCTTTTTCTTTCCCTTCTTCTTGTCTTTCTTTTTATCTTTCTTTTTGCTCTTCTTCACATCTTTCTTTTTACACTTTTCAGATTTTTTGCATTTATCCTTCGCTTTAGTCTTTTTCTTGTCTTTTTTCTTAGCCATGAGAGGTTCCTTTTGGTTGAAATCTTTCCACAAAATAAGTGGAACTATACAGCCTCAGTTGAGGATCTTCCCTGTTTAATCCGTGATAATATCCAAAAACAAAGAGGCCAGTTAACTATAGTAATTATAGTCACAATTCGAGGCGTATTTGTCAAGAAATATTATCGTTTAGGAAGTAGAAGCCGGAGGATTACTAACGAATAAGGCTAAGAGCAAGTTCCGCACTCTTAGCAGAGGCACCGGCAGTACCCATACGCTTGCGAACAATTTCCAAACCTTGCAGCATTTTTTCTTTTTGAGGACTGGCAGACAGTAATGGTGAAAGTTCTGCAAACAGATTCTCCGCTGTCACCTTTTCCTGAGCTAACTCAGTCACCACAGAATCGTCAGCAATAAGGTTTACAAGAGAAAAATATTTAAGATCCTTATTTACAAGCAGCTTCCCTAGTCGATAAGTAGACCAAGACACCTTATAGAAAACGACCATTGGAGTATCCAGAAGAGCAAGCTCAAGTGTTACAGTTCCAGAGACAACAAGGGCTGCATCACAGGCCGCCATCATATCATATCTGTTTTCTGTAATCAGTCGCACATCCAGCCCCTGACCAAATTCCTCTACCCCGCCTGCAAGCACTTCCTCTTTTGTAAGCGTTGATGCTACCGGTAACAGGAAGGTTACTTTCCTGTCAGATTGTTCAGTTACCTTTCTGGCTGTTTGGAGAAGAACGGGTAAAAGGGAGGCAATCTCTTTTCTCCTGGATCCCGGAAGTAATCCAATCAGCAGAGAATCTGCATTAATCCCATACTGATTACAAAAATCTTCTTTACTGCAATCAGATTTTACAGAATCAAGTAATGGATGTCCGACATAGCTTGCAGCAACGCCATTTTTCCGAAAAAACTGTTCTTCAAAAGGGAGGATAACACCTATCTTATCGACGAGTTTCTTCATGGTGGCAACTCTTCCGGAGCGCCAGGCCCAGACTTGTGGGCTTATATAATAGTAGATTGGAATTTCAAACTTTTGGGCAAATTTAGCCAGCAGGAAATTAAAATCAGGAAAATCAATTAAAATAAGAAGATCAGGACGATCCTCTTTCATTCTTTTCCGTAAGGTTTTTTGAGCACGGAAAATATCCGGCAAATGGGATACGACTTCAGCAATCCCAACGACGGCAATACGCTTTGCATCAAAAAGAAGCTCCACACCAACTGCGGCAAGTTCTTTGCCACCCATACCACAAAAAGAAAGTTCAGGGTTTTCAGCCTGCATGGCAGTTACCAGGCGTGCCCCGTGAAGATCGCCGGATGCTTCACCGGCTATAATCATTACCTTCTTTTGCTTACTCATTCCCTTGCTGACATATCCTCGGCATACACACCAAGTTTCTGATGATCCTTAATCTGCTGAATCACCTGCATGGCAACATCCAAAGCACGCCGCCCTTCAGTACCTGAAACTAATGGAGTTGTACGATTACGCACATTCTCCACGTAGTGTATTATTTCAGAATTTAATGCATCCCCTTCCGGGAAACGATTAACCTTCACATCCTGTTTGGGCATACCATTTTCCCTAAACTGCCCTTTTTTCAAATGCATGGTCATAACTTTGCGGTTTGCAAAGTCGACATTGATAAAAGAACCAGGCTGAAAAATACGCATACGCCGTGTATTGCTTCTGGCAATCCGGGAAACAGTAACATTTGCTGTGGCACCATTCTCAAAGATGAGTCTGGCATTGGCAATATCTGTGAAATCAGTTACGACCGGTGCGCCAACCGTGTGGATGGTTTCGAGGGGTGATTTAATAATATTTAGGATAATATCGATATCATGAATCATCAGATCAAGGATTACATCCACATCAAGTGCACGATTTTTAAATGTGGAAATACGCTGGCTTTCGATAAAAACAGGAACGGTAAGCGATGGGAGCATTGCCTCAACAGCAGGATTAAAACGCTCAAGATGCCCAACCTGAAGGATAAGATTTTTTGCAGCCGCCTTTTCGATAATCTCATCGGCCTCGGCAACTGTCGTGGTGATAGGCTTTTCCATAAGCATATCAACACCCGCTGCAATACAATCAAGCGCGACAGCATAATGAAGGCTGGTGGGTACCACAACGGATACAGCATCAACCTCTTTTAACAATTCGAGGTAATCACTGTAGGCTTTGCATCCATTCTCTTTTGCAACACTCTCGGCCGCAGCAATATCAATATCTGCAACGCCAACCAGTTCAACATCGTCTATGTTTGCATATTTCTGGGCATGGTACTTGCCCAGATATCCAACACCAATAACACCAACTTTCATATTATGTTCCATATTTCCCAAAAATAAGGGAAAACCATTTTTTCTAAAGGTTGATGGACTCGTAAAAAGTCCACAGCCAAGATAGGTTTGTAAAAAGCTTCATGTTCGAGGCACGGAAATTTCATAT
>JAOZLM010000356.1 GCA_029934815.1 Desulfocapsa sp.
GACAAAATCTAACTGAGCAATGTGGACAAGGTTGAATCGCATACGAACATCACTGATCACAAAACTCATGTTAATTATATCTACTGCACGCTGTATATCATCAACCATGTCGGAAGATTGTTCAGTGGCTTCAGGCGTGTAGACAACCATAACATCAACTAAAAAGTTTCCAGACGCATCCTGACTTGCCGCCCCCTGAGAATACCCATTGGTCAAACTTGCGAAAATAAATAGCGGTACAATATAAAAAGTTCGAAGTAATAATTTCATTTTTTATCAGATTTTAGTATTTAGGTACATTTACATTGTCGTAAGCGGGACTCAAACCCCACTAGCCAGATGTGGCAGAAGCAGTTTTCCAGGTGAAAGATTTTGCGGCAGTAGATTACAAAACTCATCTGGTGATGTAGTAGGTAATTTCTCAAACAGGTAGCGTAAGTAACTGTATGGCTCCAGTTGATTCGCTTTTGCAGTCTCGATAAGGCTATAAACGGTGGCGCTAGCTTCTGCACCTTTAGGCGTTCCAGAGAATAACCAGTTTTTCCTTCCAATTACAAAGGGCCGAATAGCATTTTCTGCAACATTATTATCTATTCCAGCATGGCAACTTTTGATATAATTTTCCAGTCGATGCCATTGACCTAAGCTATAAGAAATCGCTTTTCCCAGAAGACTTTTAGGGACAACAGTATTGGATCTTTTGTTCAACCAGGTTTTAAATTTCTTCAGAATCGGTCTGGCCTGACTTTGCCGAAGCTCATACAATTCACTAATAGTCATCTTTTTTTGTTTGGCTATTTTCTCAAGACCATACAGAAGCCTGATATATTTCAATGCCTCATCAGCACTGCCTGCTTTTTTCGAAGAACTGGCCTTTTTAACATCCATGAATTTACGACGCGCATGGGCCCAGCAGCCGACATGAATAGTATCCGGCCATTGATCTAAGAAATCATACCCTTTATACCCATCAGTCTGCACAACCCCCTGGTAGCCGTCAAGAAACAGTTTGGCAACTTCACCGGCTCGTGTCTGGTGATATTCATAAACCAATGCTGGTTTGTCAGGTAAACCACCTTTAAAAATCCACATATATGATTTTTGTGTTGGGGATCGGTCAGGTTCCCGGAGCACCTGCAATGTTGTTTCATCTGCATTTATTGCAGGCCCACCCCGAATTTCCTCTTTGAGTAACGAAATGAGTGGAGCACATGTTTCGGCAGCTTTCATAGCCCACCCACACATGGTTCTTCTGGAAAGTTCGATACCCAGTCGCTTAAATTGTTTCTCCTGACGATAAAAAGGAAGGGCATCAACAAATTTAGCGGTGAGGACATAAGCAAGTAATCCTGCTGTAGCCAGTCCTTTAGGAATGATCTGCGGTGGTACCGGAGCAATCTTGACTGATGGCCCGTCATCTTCTAATCCTTCGCATGCCCTGCAGGCATATTGAGGACGTATATTACGGATAACCTGGATTTTGGCTGGAATGATATCAAGTTTCTCAGATACTTCCTCGCCTATCCGACTGAGTTCACAGCCACAAGCACAGAATTTCTCTTCTTCTGCCAGATCATGAATAACATTCACCCTTGGCAAATCTTCAGGAAGCTTCTTACGACCCTTCTTTTTCCTGCTATGCTCTGGAACAATAATTTCTTCCTGTTTCTCTGAAAGCAGCTCTTCAGGAAGATTCTCAGGCATATCAAACAAGGGTAATTGGGGTGACTTGCCAATGTGAGATTTCTCAGACTTTGCCCCAAATATCGTTTGCCGCAGAATACGGATTTGTTCATTCAGGTAATTTATCTCTGCCTGGTAATCCACCTCAGTTTTAGTGGATTGCTTCTGAAGACCAAGGATGATTTTCTTGAGTTCGGCAGCGTTATCCGGCAATGTTGAATGATCGTATTCCATGACAAGCACTATAACATAACTGGCTGTTTATTCAACAAATTAACCTATGTAACTTGCTTATAATGCAGCTTTTTGTGGGCATCGCCAATATCCAGACCAGCAAGCAGCCACGAAAGTTGCTGACTGCTAATATTTACCACATCATCCTCGGATTCAGGCCAACAGAACCTATCTTTCTCCAGTCTCTTATGCCACAGACAAAATCCATTCTGATCCCAAAACAAAATTTTGATGATATCACGACGGCGGTTACAAAAGGCGAAAAGATTACCCGAGAAAAGGTCATGATCAAAATGCTCTTCTACAATCATTGACAGTCCATTGATGGCTTTGCGCATATCAGTTGTGCCAACTGCGATGAAAACAGGTGTTTGCGGGGGAAGCAATTTCACGATCTTTCTTCCAAAATAGAGACGACTTTAGAAAAACATGTGGGGTTGAAGTTATTGGCGATTTTAATTTCAACTGTACCAAGAAGAACAGACAGCCCAGAGTCATTGGACTCAAGACTTCGTGTTACCTGGTGGGGTGACACTATCGGCACCGGAACAAAGTTGACAGGGGCAGCATGTTCTTGGCTGAATTTGGTTTTCCAATACGTAAACTGATTGCTCCTCAGCTTATTACGGCGACAATATTCATTCTGGGGAAAACCACTTCTTTCCCAGGCTCGAATGTGTACTTTCCAAAAACGTCGCTTATCCAGACGCAATTCTTTTAATGTCTTCTCTGCCATCTGTTACTCCTTGAACAAAATTAATGTTCAGCAGAGGATGACATTTTTTCAGGGAAAGAAAAAGATGGGGTTTAAGTCACGCTTACGATCTATAAACAGTCTTCGGTCTTCGGATTTCGTTCGTGTGATATTATCTTTACG
>JAOZLM010000357.1 GCA_029934815.1 Desulfocapsa sp.
CGGAAATAATAGCTTGCCGACCCTTGCGGATCCATATCGCAAATTAGGGTAGATTTGCCTGCTTGCGCTGACAGGTAGGCGAGGTTAACACTGGTTGCGGTTTTTCCTACACCGCCCTTAATATTGTAGACTGCAATTATGGCCATGGCGTATCCTGCACTTGGGGAAACTCGTTTGTGGTGCTGAGCAAAGTTTTACTATAAAGTATCCTGCTGATTTTTTCATTGACCTTTCACGAAGCGGGTAATAAAAAATACATTATATATATCTGAACTACAGGATACCATGAGACAAATTGAGAAATATACCATGAACAGTTTAAGATTAGTGAGACGATCCACCGGCAAGATGTGCCTTGTGCTGTTTTGCCTGTTGTTGCTTCCCGTAAATGTATTTGCCGCCAAACCTCTTGAGGTGTTTGTTTCCATTGCACCGCAAAAATTTCTGGCTGATCGTCTTGGTGGCGATCGGATTAATACTCAGGTTTTGATTGACGAAGGGAAAAGTCCGCATCTTTTTCATCCTTCAACAAGGCAACTTGTGGCGATTTCAAAAGCTGCATTACTTTTTACCATAGATATGGAATTTGAGCGTATTCTTGTGAAAAAGCTTTCACAGGCATCTGTATCCCTGAAAGTGATAAATAGTGTGCAGGGTATAGAAAAAAAAGCTTTTCCGGGACAGCATGAACATAACGACCATACCACTCTTGATCCTCATGTCTGGTTGTCACCACCTCTACTGATACAAATGGCTTCTACAATGACTGATGCAATCGCAGGTATGGATCCTGAGAATGCAGCATTTTATAATGCTAACCTACGTAATCTCACAGCAGAGTTTGAAGCAGTGGATAAAAAAATACAGATGGAACTGGCAGCTTTTGCAGGATCCTCTTTTTACGTATTTCATCCATCGTTCGCCTATTTTGCCAGAAGATACGGTTTGCATCAGGAAGCCGTGGAAATAGAAGGGAAATCACCCACACCAAAACAGTTAAGCAGGCTCATTACAAAGGCCAGAGAGGAAAACGTAAAAGTGATTTTTGTACAGGCACAGTTTGATCCGCGAAGTGCAAAAACTGTGGCACAGGCCATAGGTGGAGAGGTATTACCTTTAAATCCTCTGGCTGAGAATGTGATAGAGAATTTACAAGTCATGGCAACAACCATTCGATCTGGTTTGAGCAGGTAAGTGATTATGCAAAAAAAAGATTCTGCCAAACCCGTTGTGCAGATTAAAGATCTCAGTTTCAGTTATGATCGCAATGCTATTCTGAGCGACGTGAATCTAACAATTCATAATCTGGATTCCATCTGTGTTGTGGGGCCAAATGGCGGCGGGAAAACCACCCTGATTAAATGTATTCTGGGCTTGTTAACACCGGACAAGGGTACCGTCACGGTATTTGGAGGAACTCCGGAACAGGCGCGTTTGCGTATGGGCTATGTTCCGCAATATGCAAGCTTTGACCCCTTTTTCCCCATATCTGTTATGGAAGTGGTCTGTATGGGACGTCTTGGCGGATCGTTTAGCGGCAAATATTCCACGAAGGATAAAAGTCTGGCAATAGCGGCTCTTGAGAAAGTAGATTTGGCAAAATATGCTACGCATTCTTTTACCGCACTATCAGGAGGACAACGACAGCGGGTGCTGATAGCAAGAGCGCTGGCAACCGGTTGTGAACTTCTGATTCTCGATGAACCAACAGCTAATATTGATCATACTGCAGAAAGCCGTTTTTTTGATCTGTTGTCCGGTCTGAACGAAACAATGACCATTATCATGGTGACCCATGAAGTGGGGTTTGCCTCCACATTTTTTAAGCGAATAGCCTGTGTTAACAACACGGTGGTCATTCATCCAACCAGTGAACTGACCGGAGAATTGATTCAGAATATGTATGGTGGTGATCTGCAAATGATACGGCACGATCATCGCTGTTGTGAAGGTAGGCATAGCCATGATTGATTTTTTCCAGGCTTTAAACGACCCGAATTTACCATTTTTGCGCTACGCTTTGATAAGTGGTCTACTGGCCTCCATTCCTTTTGGTATTATTGGCAGTTTTGTGGTGGTGAGACGCATCAGTTACATTGCCGGTGCAATTTCCCATTGTGTACTTGCCGGTGTTGGCCTTGGTTTATATCTGCAGCAGGCGGTGGGGATTTCCTGGTTTACGCCCTTTGTCGGAGCAATTCTTGCGGCACTTCTTGCTGCTGTGATTTTAACAGTGGTTAGTCTGCACGCAAAACAGCGGGAAGACAGTGTTATTGGCGCTCTGTGGGCGGCTGGTATGGCTATTGGCCTGCTGTTTATCGCTAAAACTCCCGGCTACAACGATCCCATGAGTTATCTTTTTGGAAATATTCTGCTTATTGGGAAAAGTGATCTCTATTTTGTAATTATTCTGGATGTTGTGGTGGTGACTGCGGTCACTATTTTTTATAATAAATTTCTGGCACTCTGTTTCGATGAAGAATATGCCAGATTAAGGGGTTTAAATACCGGATTACTGTATCTTGCCCTGCTTTGTCTTACTGCTCTGACCGTTGTACTGCTGGTTCGGGTTGTGGGTATTGTGATGGTGATTGCTCTTCTCACCCTGCCTGCCGCCATTGCCGGGAACTTTGCCAGAAATTTGTGGCAGATGATGCTGTTTGCGATAGTACTCTGCGCCCTGTTTGTCTTTTCCGGGCTCTGGTTAAGTTTCAATTATGATTTGCCAAGTGGTCCGGTTATCATAATGATTGCCACAATGCTCTACTTGCTTGTGGTTGGTGTGTTGCGAAAA
>JAOZLM010000358.1 GCA_029934815.1 Desulfocapsa sp.
TGAGTTTTAAAAATACAGTGTATGTCGTACGGGAGAAAAGACTGACCACCGTTCCTGTTGTTGTAGCTCGTGTGCAGGATAATAAATCTTATATCAGTAAAGGGCTTACAGCAGGCGACATGGTTGTAACAACACGTCTTGTCGATCCCCTTGAGCGCAGTTTAGTGCAGATTGTTAAAGGAGCTGCCAATGAATAATCTGTTAGCCTCCTTTGCCAGAAATACTGTTTTTGCAAATATTTTGCTGTTGCTGATCTTTCTGGCCGGTTTCCTGGCCACCAAATCGATGGTTCGTGAGAGTTTTCCCGAATTTTCCATCGATATGATCTCCATTTCCGTTGCTTATCCGGGAGCTGATCCGCAGGAGGTGGAAGAGGGGATTAACCAGAAAATTGAGGACGCACTCGAATCGGTTCAGGGCATAGATCGTTATACAACTAAATCTTATGAGAATCGTGCCACGGTGACCGTTGAGGTAAAAGACGGCTATGAGATGGCAAGTGTGCTGAACGATGTGGAATCCCATATTAATGCAATTTCCACCTTTCCAGTGGATGCTGAAAAACCGGTAATTCGAGAGATTGTAAAAAAGCAGGTAGTTATGCTGCTTTCACTCTCCGGTGATTTAAGTGAAAAGCAGCTAAAGCGGTGGGGAGAACGCATAAAGGATGAGGTAAAACTGATTCCGCTTATCTCCCAGGTGGAAGCGTATGGCACCCGTGCCTATGAAATTGGCATTGAGATTTCAGAGGAAAAACTTCGCCGTTATAGTCTCACTTTTGAGCAGGTTGCGGCCAGTGTTCGAAAATCCAGTTTTAACCTTGCGGGCGGTACCCTTCGTACCGATGGTGAAGAAATCAGGATTCGGACTGTGGGGCGAAAATATACCGGCGAAGAACTTGCCAAAATCGTGGTTTTGGCGCGACCCAGCGGGGAAATAATCACCCTTGATCGTCTGGCAAAAATCAATGATGGCTTTATGCAGGATCCGATTTTTGCAACCATCGACGATTTACCCGCCATGTTTGTTCAAATTGCCAAGACCGAAGACGAAGATGCCATAAAAATATCCAATGCCGTGCAGGCATTTATTGCTGAAAAAGAAAAAGTTTTGCCTCCCGGTGTCCATCTTTCCGTGTTTTATGATACCACCGATTCTTTGCGGGCACGCATTAATCTTCTGACCCGAAACGGTGTTATTGGTCTCTGTTTAGTTTTCTTTATGCTCTGGCTCTTTCTTGATTTTCGACTTTCCTGGTGGGCAGGTCTTGGAATCCCTATTTCCATTGCCGGTGCCATGTTTATTCTCTGGTCCATCGGTGCCACCATCAATATGATTTCCCTCTTTGGATTGATTATGGTTCTGGGAATTGTGGTGGATGATGCTATCGTGGTGGGAGAGGCGATCTATGTACATCGAAAACGTGGCGAAGCTCCTCTTGAGGCTGCAGTAAAAGGTGTTTCAGAAGTTGCCATGCCGGTGCTGGCAGCGGTTACCACAACCATTGTTGCTTTTATCCCGCTTTCTTATGTGGGGGGGACCATGGGGAAGTTTGTAGCTATTCTGCCTGTGGTCGTTATTGCCTGTCTGGTGATTTCGCTTGTTGAATCCCTGCTCCTGCTACCGGCTCATTTGAGTCATCTTCCGGATCTGAATAAACCTAAAAAACAATGGGGAATATTTGGACTTATTGAACGTGGTCGAAGCGCAGTCAGCCAAGGGCTTGAGACCTTTATCGAAAAACTCTATGTGCCGTTTGTCCGAACAGTTTTAAACTGGCGATATGTTTCTTTAGCTATAGCCATCGCAGTTTTGATGCTCAGTGTGGGGTTGGTAAAAGGCGGGCTTGTAAAATTTCAGGTTTTTCCCAAACTCGATGGATTTGTCATCACCTCCACCGTTGAGTTTCCGGAAGGAACTCCTCCGGATATCACCAGTGATGCGCTAGGGCAGATGGAAAGAGCATTTGATAAAGTTGCATCTGAAACAAGTACCATAAGTGGCGCTCCCCTTGTGCGTCAGCGTTTAAAACTGGTGGGGCAGGCATTGTCGGGGACCATGGGAGCATCCGGTCCGCACATGGGTTCCATTCAGATTATCTTACTGCCCTCAGAAGAACGTGGTGTGCATTCAAACGATCTGCTTATCGCCTGGGAAAAGGCAGTGGGTGGAATTCCCGGTGTAAAAAGTCTTACTTTTGAAGGTATGCAGGCGGGGCCATCCGGTGCTGAAATTGAAGTGTGGCTGCAAGGTCTTGATATGGATGAACTGCAAAGTTCCGCTGCCGAGTTACAGGACGCTTTGAAAGAGTATAAGGGCGTCTATCAGATACGATCTGATTACAGCCAGGGGAAAAATGAACTGCAGCTAAGTTTGAAGCCGGAGGCTACCACCCTCGGGCTGACTGTACAGGATCTTGCCAGTCAGATTAATGCAGGTTTCTACGGAAGAGAAGCATCCAGATTACAGCGTGGCAAGGATGATATCCGGGTTAAGGTTCGGTATACAGCCGCCGAACGAAGCCGTATCTCAGATTTTGAAAAAGTCCATATCCGTACAGCTGATGGCCGTGAGGTGCCGTTACTTTCTGTGGCAAATATCAGTTTTGCACCCGGTTTTTCCACCATTTCAAGAACCGATGGTTTGCGTCGTATCAGGGTGACAGCCGAGGTAAATAATAAACTGGCTAATTCCGGTGATATTTTTGCGCAACTGGCAAAAACCACTTTTAGGAAACTGGAACATGAGTATCCGGATGTGTATCTTTCCATGCAGGGTTCCAAGAAAAA
>JAOZLM010000359.1 GCA_029934815.1 Desulfocapsa sp.
GCAACAAGGACACCAATCAGGGAAAAAGCTGTCACCACCCGCCAGTATTCAGACGCCGGATAGAAACCAAAGAGAAACTGCTTGATTCGAACTCCGACAAAGACCCAGCAGGCACCATCACTGGTACACGCTTCTTTCGTTGTTCCCACCCAATCGGCCTGAAACAACGCCCAGTTGATTGCCGGTGGAATAAGACTATACAGCAGATACAAGCCTGCAAGAGTAAAAATGGAATTGAGGGCGGAAGAAAATAAATTCTGTCTCAGCCAACCAACCACTCCCACTGAATTTGCTGGTGGTGGCAACGACGGACTTGGACTTGTTACTAATACTGCCATATCATCTCTCCACCAGCATGATTTTCTTGTTATACCAGTTCATAATTCCTGAAATAGTTAAGCTGATAACGAGGTAGACACTCATGGTCATGGCGATAATCTCAATAGCCTGACCCGTTTGATTGAGTGTGGTTCCCGCAAAGACTGCCACCAGATCGGGATACCCGATTGCGGTTGCAAGAGATGAGTTTTTCACCAGATTCAAATACTGAGAGGTTAACTGCGGAATAATAACCCGCATAGCCTGAGGAATAACAACCAGTTTCAGCACCTTAGTCTTATGGAGGCCAAGGGCTGATGCAGCCTCGGTCTGGCCACTATTTACCGACAAGATTCCGGATCGTACAACTTCAGCAATGAAGGTACCTGTATACACAGAGAGCGCGACCAGCAGGGCAGTGAGTTCTGGAATAATTGTCATACCGCCACTGAAGTTAAAACCCTGCAGTTTCGGTATATCCCAGGTCAACGGTGCGCCGAGTGCAAAGAAGATCAACAGTGGAACTCCAACAATCAAAGCAAAGCCAACCCGAAACATCTTAAACTGTTTACCAGTATCATCCTGACGTTTTTTTGCCCAGTGCCGAATAAACAGGGTCACAACAACTGCCAAAGCAAAGGCCCAGGCCACAAAACTGAAACCGTCACCCAATATCGGTTGCGGAAGATACATCCCCCTGATATTCAAAAATGCAACATCTCCCGCAACCCAGCTTTGTTTTGGAGAAGGCAGGGCACGAAGGACAGCAAAATACCAGAAAAAAATCTGCAGCAGGAGTGGAATGTTGCGAAACATCTCCACATATACTCCTGCCAGTTTGGATATCAGCCAGTTATTAGACAGCCGGGCCACACCAGCAGTAAAGCCGATAATGGTAGCAAAGATAACACCGAGCCCTGAGACAAGCAGAGTGTTCAGGAGACCGACCCAAAAGGTACGGCCAAAAGAGTAGGACTCATCAAAAGGAATAAGACTCTGCAGAATTCCAAAGCCGGCTTTTAAGGATAAAAAACCAAATCCTGTTGAAATTCCTCTATTCTCCAGATTTTCCAGGGTATTCCTTCCAATAAACCAGAAGAATCCAACCAGCATGGCCACCAGCAACACCTGAAAAAACAGGGAGCGATACTGGGCATTGTTCCAGAATTGTTTTTGCGATGATTTTGACATAATTACCAATAAATAAAAAACAAAAAAAAGGACGCTCCCCTATCAGGAAAGCGTCCTTTTTCAGTCTACAACTGACTATCGAATAGGAGGTGCATACATAATGCCGCCCTTGCTCCAAAGTGCATTAAGCCCGCGAGCAATCTTCAATGGAGAACCAGCACCTACGTTGCGATCAAAAATCTCACCATAGTTACCAACCTGTTTAATGATCTGGTAGGCCCAATCATCATTTAAGCCGAGGCCTTTCCCAGCAATTCCTTCAAGACCGAGCAGCCTGCGCACAGCAGGACTTTTGGAATTTTTCATTTCATCAACGTTCGCCTGAGTTACACCAAGTTCCTCAGCTTCGATCATTGCATTGAGAGTCCATTTTACGATATTAAACCAGGCATCATCACCCTGGCGAACAACGGGCCCGAGGGGTTCTTTGGAGATAACTTCAGGAAGCACTACAGCATCTTCCGGTTTGGAAAGATGGGTACGCAGTCCGTAAAGCTGAGACTGGTCAGAGGTAAGAACATCACAACGACCATTATCAAAGGCCTTGGCAGTAGCATCATGGGTATCAAACACTACAGCTTTATAAGTCATATTGTTTGCTTTGAAGTAATCAGCAAGATTCAACTCAGAAGTGGTTCCAGACTGGATACAAACAGCAGCACCATCAAGTTCAAGAGCTGATTTCACACCAATTTTCTTGGAAATCAGAAAGCCCTGACCGTCGTAGTAATTTACACCGGTAAAATTCAAACCAAGAGAGGAGTCACGAGTAAGGGTCCAGGTGGTACCACGAACAAGAGCATCAATCTCACCGGACTGCAGAGCAGTAAAACGCTCTTTGGCATTTAATGGTACGTATTTAATTTTGGTTGCATCACCAAGGGTTGCGGCTGCAATAGCTTTACACACGTCAACATCAATACCTGACCAATTGCCTTTCTCATCAGCAATGGAAAATCCGGGAAGACCTGTAGAAACTCCACACTGGAACGTTCCACGTTTCTGAACTTCATCTTTGGTGGACGCCTGAGCAAATCCAACGGATATGACAAGTGTTACAACAGTGGCCACAAGGGCCCATGTAATTTTTTTCATTTGCTACTCCTGATTAAGAATAAAATAGTAATAGTTTACAGATACCTGCAAACTTATATCGTTAACACCATTGTTTCAACGTCCACGATACTACCAATCGACTTCAAGAATGTCTATCACAAAAACAAAAAAGTCTCCCTAACCCCGTGACTCCCCATACCTTCCTCTATGAA
>JAOZLM010000074.1 GCA_029934815.1 Desulfocapsa sp.
ACATGACTCTTACAAAAGCTGACCTTGTACAGCAGGTATACAAATCTCACGGTTCTTTAACAAAAGCTCAAGCGACTGATTCTGTTGAAGCCTTCTTGCGAATTTCCAAGACTTCTCTTATCAGTGGAACTGACCTTCTTTTAAGTGGTTTTGGCAAGTTCAACGTAAAGAACAAGAAATCCCGTAGAGGAAGAAACCCTCAGACCGGTGACGAACTTACATTAGATGCCAGGCGTGTAGTTACATTTAAACCATCCGGCATCCTTCGTGAGAAAATTAACGAAGCATAATACGTTTTTTGGTTCTCCCATTTTTATTGAAAACCTGTATTGATTTTTTATCAGTACAGGTTTTTCTATTTTTTGCTTAGCCGGAATGCTTAATACTTACCTGTGAAATGATTACTTTGGTCGAATTCAAGAATATTAAGATCGATAACATCTCTGTTACTGGCGATTGGGATTTAACACCATTCCAGGAATTACGTTCAACAGCCCTCTCTAACAATTCTGTTTTAATAACGCCTAACCTTCATCCTCCTATAGTTAAGGTTCTAAACCATAGCACTGGAACTTTTGAACTAATTTGTGGCCTAAATCGTTTAAGATCCTTTCAAAAATCGAATCCTGAACAAACACATATTACTGTTTTAGTGCTACCTGTAGATATTGCGGATGTTGATATTTTTCAGTATCTGATTCAAGATAAACTCGTTTCCGCAAATTTCAGCGATATGGAGAAAGCGTTTTTTTTACGCTTATGTTGCAAAAATATATCTATGGAAAACGTGGCAAAAAACTTCCTGCCACTACTTGGTGAAAAGCCACAGTCTTATGTGATAAAAAAATTGCTCACCCTGCTCTCTCTTGAGCCGGAACTACAAGAGAGTCTTCACACAGGCAAAATTCCCACTAAACTTGGGTATGAGCTGTTAGCACTTTCCTCAAACGATAGGGTCACACTTTATGACCTGTTTAAACAATTAGAATTTGGTGGTGGGAAACAGAAGCGTTTCCTCTCGCTGTGCAAAGACCTTGCTTTCAGGAATCACACGGATATATCAACGCTGCTGGAAAACGAAGATTACCTGGCAATTCTGAATCATTCCGAAATGAATATTCCGCAAAAAGGTGCATCCCTTCTCAACCTCCTTCAAAGACATTTATTCCCTGAAAGTACGGAAACTGAAAATAATTTTCGGAAACGGGTATTACGTATGGAGTTACCGGCTAATTGTACTGTTGAACACAGTCCGGCTTTTGAACGGGATGAAATATCAGTAACAATGCAGTTTAAAGACATGGCACATCTTGAAAAGCACGTTAATACCATTAAAGAGATACTCTCTTAACAGATATCACCCTGCACCAGCAGATCATCTCCACAGGGTAAATAATGGACATTTTTAAGCATTGGTGCAGCTTTACGTTCTTTTACTGAAAAGTCATCAAGTAAGCTGTTTCCTGCAGATCCTGCAAACAGAGGAGCTACAAAAAGCATAACCCTGTCAACCATCCCCTGTCGTAAGAAGCTTGAGTGGATCTCGCTTCCCCCTTCCACCAGCAAAGAACATATTCCCTGCTTCCCTAAAAAACGTAATAATTGCTCAAGGCTAATGTATCCATGTTGATCTTGAGCTAATACATGAACCTGCACATTCTTTATTTTTGATAGTGACTCAATTTTCTTTTCATTTGCAGCGTCACTGCAAAATATAAATGTTGAAGCATCTGACTTGAGATGAAGTATTTTGGCCTCAGGATCAATACGTAACGAGCTGTCAAGGATAATACGAAGGGGATCTTTTCCGTTGGCTTGCAAACGAGTGGTCAATGATGGATTATCGGCAAGTTGTGTGCCGCTGCCAATTAAAATAGCATCTACTGAATTTCGTATCTCATGAAGTTTTTGAAGGCTGGCAGGTCCGGTCATTTTCCCTGGCACCCCTTTCTGGTAGGAGAGTTTGCCGTCAAGGCTCATACCTGCTTTCATGATTACATAGGGTATTCCAGTGGTAATATGTTTTAAAAAGGGACGATTCAGCTCACGACAATCTTCTTCAAGAACACCAGCCAGGACTTCTACATTATGCTCACGAAGATAGGTGATTCCGCTACCACTGACGAGTGGGTTTGGATCTGTCATACCAACAACTATCCGCTTAATACCAGCTTCAACAACTGCATGACTACAGGGTGGCGTGCGCCCTGTATGGTTGCAAGGCTCCAGGGTCACATACATAGTTGCCCCATAAGCTTTATCACCTGCTTTACTTAAGGCATTAATCTCTGCATGCGGGGTTCCTGCCTTTTTGTGATATCCACGGCTGATTTCCTGCCCATCACGAACAATAACAGCTCCAACGCAAGGGTTAGGAGACGTTCGTCCCGCACCTTTTCTTGCCTCTGCAAGAGCGAGAGCCATAAATCGTTTATCTGTTTCAGTTACAGAGCTCTTCTGCTCAGGCAGACTCATCCGTAATCCCTTCAGCTCTTGAATCCAACAAGCCCTTCAGCTCACTCATAAATTCATTTACATCCTTAAACTGGCGATACACAGAGGCAAAGCGAACGTAAGCAACTTCATCAAGTTGAGGAAGTTGTGCCATAACCCATTCCCCAATAACTCCGGAAGGAACTTCTTTTGAAGGGTAATCCTGTAACTGGCTTTCTATTTCGTCGACGAAAGCATCAATATCATCACAACTTACCGGACGTTTTTCACACGCCTTTTCAAGACCTACCACCATTTTTTGCCTGTCCCATACTTCTCTCCTGCCATCTTTCTTGACAAGCATGGGCAACATCACTTCTAAACGTTCGTAAGTCGTGAACCTTTGTTCACAGGACAGACAGGAACGTCTGCGTCTTGTAATAGTGCTTTCTTTATTTAATCTGGAATCGATAACCTTATTATCAAGGTGATCACAGTAGGGACATTTCATTAGCTTCTCCGGATTATACTCTTTTACAGAACTGCAGAAAGAGGAAATTTTTCACATAGATCTCGTATTTCCTTCCGAATTTCGGCAAGAACTGAATCTTCACGGCTTTCTATAATTCTTTCAATCCAGCTTGCTACCATTTCCATCTCCGCAAGCTTCAGTCCTCTGCTGGTTATAGCTGGAGTTCCTACACGAATACCGGAAGTTACAAACCTGGGTTGTTTGTCAAAAGGTATCGCGTTTTTATTTGCAGTAAGGCCTGCCTTCTCAAGAAGTTCTTCTGCTTCTTTTCCGGTTATATCCTTGCTGCTAAGGTCAATAAGCAAAAGATGATTATCAGTTCCACCGGAGACCAGGCGAAATCCTTTCTTGACTAAACTTTCCCCAAGAGCTGCAGCATTATCTACAACTTGTTGCTGATACAATTTATAAGAATCACTAAGAGCTTCTTTAAAGGCAACAGCTTTGGCAGCAATCACATGGACAAGTGGACCACCCTGAATTCCAGGGAAAATTTTAGAATCAATACTTTTGCCCCATTTTTCTTTGGCAAGGATTAATCCGCCACGAGGGCCTCTAAGTGTTTTATGCGTTGTACTTGTCACAAAATCGGCATAAGGAACCGGAGAGGGATGCACACCGGCAGCAACAAGGCCTGCAATATGAGCCATATCGACCATAAACATAGCTCCTGTCTGGTCAGCAATTTTACGAAAACCTTCAAAATCAATATGTCTTGAATAAGCACTGGCACCGGCAACAATCATTTTAGGACGATTCTCAAAAGCAATTCGTTCCACTTCTTCCATATTTATGGTTTCAGTTTCTTTTTCAACACCATAAGAAATAAAGTTAAATAACTGGCCAGAAAAACTTACTGCACTTCCATGGGTCAAATGGCCTCCATGAGCAAGATCCATTCCAAGAACCTTATCACCAGGCTTCAAAGTAGCAAAATAAACGGCCATATTGGCACCAGAACCGGAATGTGCCTGAACATTGGCATATTCCGCATCAAAAACTTCTTTTGCGCGATCAATGGCAAGGGTTTCAACCTCATCTGTAAATTCACAGCCACCGTAATATCTTTTTCCGGGATAGCCTTCCGCATATTTGTTTGTGAATATTGAGCCTTGAGCCTCTAAAACGGCAGCAGACACGATATTCTCAGAAGCGATCAGTTCAAGTTGACTGTTCTGCCTGTTATATTCGCTTTCAATATGGTTGAAAACATCAATATCTGTTTCTTTTAAGGATCCCATTTTCCTTCCTCGGTTGTGAAAATTTCTTTGAGACGAAAAAACCGGCATTACCAATTAGCAATGCCGGTTTGATAATTTCTCTTTTTTATACTGCTAACTGAATAGTTCTATACGCCGAAGATGCCTGCCACCACCAAATGATGTCGCAAGCCACACCTTCACAATCTCTTCAGCAACTCCTGGCCCTGTAACACGCTCACCAAGGCATAAAACATTAGCATCATTATGCTCACGGCTCATGCAGGCAGTGTAGTGATCGCTGCATAAAGCTGCACGTATCCCTTCTTTCTTATTGGCTGCCATTGACATTCCAATGCCAGTTCCGCATATCAGGATACCACAATCAGCATTTTTACTACTCACCTTCTCACAAACAGCGTCAGCAAATGCAGGGTAATCAACAGATGCTGTATCGTAACAACCAAGATCCTGAACTTCATGTCCCAGATCCTGCAAAAGAGGAAGAATGACAACCTTTAATGCGAACCCACCGTGATCAGATCCAATTGCAATCTTCATTACATCCTCTTATCAAAATTAGGCACTGAATCTTTTCATCACGATTACACCATTGGTGCCACCAAAACCAAACGAGTTGGAAATGGCATAATTAATATCCATTTTTCTGGCAACATTAGGAATATAATCGAGATCACACTCAGGACTTGGGGTTTCAAGATTCATGGTTGGTGGCGCAATTTGCTCTTTTATTGACATTGCAGTAAAGGCAGCTTCAAGCCCACCTGCTGCGCCAAGTGCATGTCCTGTCATGGATTTGGTGGAACTTATTGCCAGCTTTGCAGCATGTTCACCAAAAACTGATTTTATTGCTGCAGTTTCACAACGATCATTTAAGGGTGTTGATGTTCCATGGGCATTGACATAATCTATGTCTGCTGCCTGAATCCCAGCACTATCAAGTGCATTTTGCATGCAACGGGCAGCTCCGTTTCCATCTTCAGGAGGTGCTGCTATATGATATGCATCGCTTGATGCTCCGGCTCCAACCATCTCTGCATAAATTGTAGCACCACGGGAAAGAGCATGTTCAAGTTCCTCAAGAACCAGCATACCTGCTCCCTCAGCAATTAAAAAACCATCACGATCTTTATCAAAAGGCCTTGATGCTTTTTCCGGATCATCATTTCTTGTGGATAATGCCTTCATAGAGGCAAAGCCTCCCACACCAAGAGGGCAAATAACTGATTCAGTGCCACCAGTCACAACCACATCTGTAGAACCTCGTGCAATGGAGTGAAATGCTTCACCAACTGCATGAGTTCCAGCTGAACAAGCAGTGGAAAGTGACAAATTAGGCCCTTTAGAACCTATCTGCATAGAGATATGTCCGGAAGGCATATTGGGTATGGCCATGGGAATAAAAAACGGAGAAATTCGTTTTGCACCACGATCAAGGTATACACTGTGGTTTTTTTCAATGGTTGGCAAGCCACCCATTCCACAGCCGGTAATAACACCCACCCGATCACAGTTTGAAGAATTTATAGTTAAAGTACTATCTTCAACTGCCATTCTTGCTGCCACGATGCCATACTGAACAAAATAATCCAGATGTCTTGCACTTTTCTTGTCGAAATGATCAAGAGGTACAAAATCTTTCACTTCAGCGGCAATTTGACTTGCCATACCGCTTGCGTCAAAACGGGTGATCGGCGCTACACCACTCACCCCGTTAAGCAGATTATTCCACGTCTTTTCAGTGCCTGTTCCTAAAGGAGTCACCAAACCAATACCGGTGACCACAACTCTACGCTGAGCCATTGAAATCCTCTTGAGTATCCGGAATAAAATTTCCGGTGATAAACTTATTTCAAGTTGTTAACAAAATCGATGGCGTTTTGTACTGTGGTGATTTTTTCTGCCTCTTCATCAGGAATTTCAACATCAAATTCTTCTTCCATGGCCATAATCAGTTCAACAAGATCAAGGGAATCTGCACCAAGATCATCAACAAAAGATGCACCAGTAACAACTTTAGCTTTATCAACACTCAACTGCTCAACAATAATATCAACCATCTGCTGTTCAATTGCCATTTTAAACTCCTGTATTTTTTATGTTTTTAAAAGTTCCGGCTTTCCCGGAGATCGTAATATACTTACTGTTCACCACAAAGTCCAGACATGGTGAAAATTACATATACATCCCGCCATTCACGTGAATGGTTTGTCCTGTTACATAAGCACCATCAGCACCTATAAGATAGGCGACAGCACCTGCCACATCTTCAGGTCTTCCAAGACTTGCAAGCGGGATTTCAGTCATCAGTTTCTCTTTAATATCGTCCGAGAGGTCTTTTGTCATATCGGTTTCTATATATCCGGGTGCCACACTATTTACGGTTATATTTCGACTGGCAAACTCTCGTGCCATGGATTTTGTCATGCCCTGCATGCCTGCTTTTGCTGCTGAATAATTCACCTGTCCGGCGTTTCCACTAAAAGCAACAACAGAGCTGATATTAACTATGCGCCCCCACCTGCTCTTCATCATGGAACGAGCAGCGGCTTTAGAACAAATAAAAGATCCTTTAAGGTTAGTATCGATAACAGCGTCCCAGGCATCCTCACTCATTCTGGCCATCAGACCATCACGGGTGATACCTGCATTATTCACTAAAATATCAAGACTCTTATTATCTTTAATCATCTGCTTGATAGCATCCTGGCATGCCGCAGCATCCGCCACATCAAAACCAATTATCTCAGCCTTACCACCAGCATCAACAATCATTTTACGGGTTTCTTCTGCAGCTGCAGAGTTGCTTACATAATTAATAAAAACATGAGCACCCATGGAGGCCAGTCGAACACAAATCGCTCTGCCAATACCTCTGCTGCCACCGGTTACCAGTGCATTTTTTCCTTCTAAGCTCATTATTTCCGCCGTCCTTCAATTGAACTGATAAGTTTGGGTAGTACTTCAAAAAGGTCACCCACAATACCGAAATCTGTCACATTGAATATCGGTGCATCTGCATCCCGGTTTATGGCAACTATCGTTTCAGCAGATTGCATTCCAGCTACGTGTTGAATGGCTCCTGATATACCACAAGCGATATAGAGTTTAGGTGCAACTGTTTTTCCTGTCTGACCGACCTGATGGGGATACCCTATCCAACCGGAATCGACAACTGCACGAGAAGCAGCAACGGATCCGTTTAGTGATTTTGCAAGCTCACGGATAAGTTCAAAACCTTTTTCACTTTCAAGGCCTCGTCCTCCGCCAACAAGGATATCAGATTCTTGAATATTTACATTATCCTGTTCTGCAATCACCGTCTCAAGGACTCTTACTTTGGATTGAAGTTGAGCAGGTTCTAATACAACATCTTTGATTTCACCTGTTCTTGCAGAATCGAAAGCAAGTTCTTTCATGACCTTTGGTCGTACTGTGGACATTTGAGGCCTTGAACTAGGACATTCAATAGTAGCCATAATGTTACCGCCAAATGCAGGTCTTGTTTGCAGCAATGCACCGTCACTTTCTCTTATGGCAAGCTGTGTACAATCTGCTGTAAGACCGGCACCTAAGATATTTGCAACACCGGGAATAAAAGATCGGCCAATGGCTGTAGCTCCAGCTAAAACGATTTCAGGTTTGTGTTCCTGAATAAGTTTTGTAAGTACGGCGCCATAGGTCTCATCTGTAAAATATGCAAGGGCTGGATCGTCTGCTCTATACACTATATCAGCACCATGCCCAATTAACTTTTCAGCAGTTTCTTTGGTATCAGATCCGATTAAGATAGCTGAGAGTTTAACTCCTCTTGCATCTGCAAGTTGACGACCAATGCCAAGAAGTTCCAGAGATACCGTTGCAAGATTTCCCTCACGAAATTCGCAATACACCCAGACACCGCTCCAGCTGGCCAGATCCATCTGTACATTTTTTTCTGCACCTTCAATGGTCAACGCTTCAACTTCGCAGCTATCGACACAGGAACCACACAACGTACAGGCATCCCCAACAACAGCGAGGCCATCGATAACTTCAATAGCTGCAAATGCACAGTTGTCTTCACAGATTCCACAACCTATACAGAGTTCATTATCTACTATTAACATTTTCTAATTCCTCTGTATCTACTGCAGATATACAGCTAGTTTCTCAACCAACTGCTCAACCTGTTCATCTATTGTTCCGGTTAGCATTGCACGTTCCCCGCGAGGTGGTGGCGGAAAGACATCAACTACCTGCGTAGGTGATCCGGCAAGGCCGATACAACTGGCATCAGCACCAACATCAGCAGCAGACAGAACTTCAATAACAGCCTTCTTTGATTTCATTTTGCCTTTTAGCGATGGAACACGAGGCTCGTTAAGATCTTTCACAACAGTGAGCAAAACAGGATATTCAACGGCCACAACATCATAGCCATCATCCATCATACGTTCCATCACAAGCTCTTTTTCATTTGCTTCACGCACTTTCTGGATACAGGTTAGAAAGGGAATATCGAGTTGAATGGCTAGCCCAGGCCCTACTTGTGCGGTGTCACCATCAATTGCCTGCTTTCCACAAAGGATAAGATCAAAATCGCCTATTTTGTTTACTGCTTTAGCAAGGGTGTAAGAGGTCGCCCAGGTATCAGCTCCTGCAAACGCACGATCAGAAATCAGAACACCACGATCAGCGCCACAGGAAATAGCCTGCCTCAGCACTTCTTCGGCTTGCGGTGGCCCCATGCTGAGCACAGTGACCTCTCCGCCAAGTTCTTCTTTCAACCTGACAGCCTCTTCAAGGGCGTGCTGGTCATAGGGGTTCATAATCGATTGAACGCCCTCTCTTGCCAAAGTGTTAGTCTCAGGATCAAGACGCACATCTTTGGCATCAGGTACCTGTTTTACACAAACTATTATCTTCATACCTGATTACTTCCGTGAATATTCTTTGTTTAGTTCCTGCCCAA
>JAOZLM010000075.1 GCA_029934815.1 Desulfocapsa sp.
GATACCATGGATATGAATTCCATCATGCAGCAGGCTCAACAGATGCAGCAAAAAATGGCAGGAATACAGGAAGAATTAAAGAAAATTACCGTTGACGGCACTGCAGGTGGCGGCATGGTAACTGTTACAGCCAACGGAAGTAATGAAATTCTTTCAGTCAAAATTGAAAAAGAAATGATCACTGTTGATGAGCAGGAAATGCTGCAAGACCTGATCGCCGCTGCCACCAATGATGCCTTACGCAAAGTAAAGGCGGTTGGTAAGGATGAGATGGCAAAGCTGACTGGTGGAATGAATATTCCTGGCATGTCAAATATGTTTTCATAAAAGTTGATGGAACCGTAAAAACTCTTCATCTTCTTCGTTGCTGTAAAATTCAAATCATTACGACGTACCTTAGTACGCCGAAATAACTTGAATTTTACGCGCCTCGAATATGAAGTTTTTTACAATTCCATCTCACAATTCCGGTTTTTACGACTTTATCAAAATTTATTTTTGCCAGCACAGTAATTATGTCACAACAAATTATTCCCCAGGCACTTGAACGCCTTATCCAGGACTTTTCCAAACTTCCAGGTATTGGCCAAAAGACAGCATCTCGCCTTGCCTTAAATATCCTGAGACGTCCGCAGAGTGAGGCCAGAGAACTTGCAACAGCATTAGCCGAACTTCATAACTCTATCCAGCTCTGCTCTTGCTGTTTTACATTTTCAGAAAACGATCCCTGCGCTATTTGCGGTAATCCAAAACGGGATGCAAGTCTTGTCTGTGTGGTTGAGCAACCGGGTGATCTTCTGGCCATAGAAAAAGCAGGAAACTACTCAGGGCATTATCATATTCTCCATGGTGTGCTTTCTCCCATGGACGGAATCGGACCTGCAGAAATAAAAGTCAAAGAACTGGAAGCACGAATAAATTCGGGTACTATAAAGGAAATATTTATTGCCACCAGCTCAACTGTTCCAGGCGAAGCCACTGCAAGTTTTCTTATAGACAGGTTGAAAAAAAAGCCCATACGGCTTACTCGTCTGGCCTGTGGCATACCCATGGGGATGGATATAAAATATGCAGACAAACACACCCTTGCAAGAGCCATCGAAAGCCGCTCTGAGACCAGATAAACCACCCAGCATAATACCTTTTATTACCACTTAATTTTTCTTGACAGAATCGCTGGATATTGGTAATTGAAGCTGTTTAAGTTGTCTCCTTTGCCTTCTTGGCTTCTGGAGAACTGAACAGGCGCGTAACTCAGCGGGAGAGTGTCACCTTGACATGGTGGAAGTCGGCGGTTCGAAACCGCCCGCGCCTACCAGATTTATTGGGCTAAAGCTCGTATGTAAAATTTTACTACGGGTTTTTTAGCCTTTGTTTTATACAAATATTTGAACTAATGACCGATATTACCATTGCCATACAAGACGGAAACGAAGCAAGCATGCCTGCCGGATGCACCGTACAGGACGCAGTTTCCGAACTAATGTCCAACAAACAGCGCAAGAGAACTGTAGCTGTTTTTCATAATGGCGAAGTCCTTGATATGAGTGCGCAACTTCAGGAAGATGCAATTCTCACTCCGATCCAGATAGGATCAGAAGAAGGCCTTGCAGTCTTACGGCACTCCACCGCCCACGTTATGGCAGAAGCTGTCAGGGCACTCTACGGAGATGATGTAAAGGTAGCTATTGGTCCATCCATTGAAGATGGTTTTTATTACGACTTTGACAGAAAAGAGCCTTTTACACCTGATGATTTTGAAAAAATCGAAGCCAAAATGACTGAGATTGCCCGCTCTGCTCAATCTTTTGTGCGAACAGAAGTTCCGGCAGCAGATGCAATCAAGCGTTTCGCGGCAGAGGGTGAGAAATACAAAGTTGAATTAATCGAAGATCTCGGCGTAGATACTGTTTCACTCTATCAGCAAGGTGAATTTACCGATCTGTGCCGTGGCCCGCACCTCCCAAACACTTCATGGATAAATGCTTTTAAGCTGTTACGTGTTGCCGGTGCATACTGGCGAGGCGACGAAAAAAGAGAAATGCTGCAGCGTATCTACGGCACAGCATTCTTTGACAAAAAAGCACTCAAAAAACACCTGAACGCCATTGAAGAAGCAAAAAAACGAGATCATCGGAAACTTGGTAAAGAACTTGAGTTATTTACCATGCAAGACGAGATCGGCCCAGGGCTGATTTTATGGCAGCCCAAAGGCGCTTTACTTCGTAAGCTCATTGAAGATTACTGGAAAGATGCTCACTATCGTAATGATTACGAGCTTCTTTACACCCCGCACATTGCACGACAGGATCTCTGGAAAACTTCAGGCCACCTTGATTTCTATGGCGAGAACATGTACTCGCCCATGGATATCGACGATGTGGCTTATCAGCTCAAACCGATGAACTGCCCTTTCCATATCGGTGTGTATAGCAGTCGGAAAAGAAGTTACCGTGAATTCCCTATTCGCTGGTGTGAGCTAGGTACCGTATACCGTTACGAACGTGCCGGAGCATTACACGGACTTCTTCGAGTACGCGGTTTTACACAGGATGATGCACATATCTTTTGTATGCCTGAACAACTTGAAGATGAGATTTTTAACATTCTTGATCTGAACCTTGAGATCCTGAAAACATTTGGCTTTGACCAGTACGAGATTTACCTCTCAACCAGACCCGACAAATCTGTAGGAACTGATGAGAACTGGGAACAGTCAACCGAAGCGTTAAAACTTGCCCTTGAGAAAAAAGGTCTGGAATACAAACTTGACCCCGGTGAAGGAGTTTTCTACGGTCCTAAAATTGATATTAAGATCAAGGATCAGTTAGGTCGTTCCTGGCAGTGCTCAACCATCCAGGTAGACTTTAATCTGCCCGAACGCTTTGAAATGAAATACACCGGTGCAGACAACAGTGAGCACCAGCCAATTATGATCCACCGTGCGCTCATGGGATCTTTGGAGCGTTTTATTGGCGTACTGATTGAACATTATGCTGGTGTTTTTCCGCTCTGGTTTGCACCAGTGCAGGCACGCATAATGAATATCACCGACGATCAGGCCGAATATTGCGAGGAAGTGTACAAAAAACTTCGTAAAGCCGGAATGCGTATCGAAAAAGATTTGCGTAATGAAAAATTGAACTATAAGATCAGAGAAGCGCAAATGGCAAAAATCCCGTATATGCTGATCATCGGCGACAAAGAAAAAGAAAGCAACACCGTCACCGTAAGATTGCGTGATGGAAAAAACATAGCCGATATGCAGATCGAAGATTTTGCAGATAAAGTCACAAAAGAGTGTATTGAAGGACGAGGAATTTAAATCAGGGTATACGTTTATCCCCTGTAAATTCCAACACTTCAATAATTTTAGTAAAATATTTAGGAGGAAGTAACATTAAACGTCGAGGAAAAAGGGCACCAGTTCAGCGAGAAGTACGAGCAAAAACAAATGAAGATATCCGCCACGCACAGGTTCGCCTGATTGGCAGCAGTAGTGAACAATTAGGAATATTCAGCGCTGCGGATGCCCTTGAACGTGCCTACGATGAAGATCTTGATCTCGTAGAAATTTCAGCGAATGCAAAACCACCTGTTTGTCGTATTATGAACTATGACAAATTCAGGTACGAACAGGCCAAAAAACAGCAGGAAGCAAAGAAAAAGCAGACCACTGTTGAAACAAAAGAAATTAAATTTCGGCCTAAAACTGAAACGCATGATCTGGGTTTCAAGATCAAAAATGTGAAGAAATTCCTAAGTAAGAACAACAAAGTAAAACTTACTATGCGTTTTCGTGGACGTGAAATTGTCTACTGCCAGACAGTAGGTATGGAAGCCATGAATAAAATTTCTGCTCTCCTTGAAGAAGATGCAATAATTTTACAGCCACCGAAAATGGAAGGTCGCCAACTGGTTATGTTTGTTGGACCTAAAAACGAATAGACATTAATTTTCTATTAGATAATATACTGGCTGCGTAACACAGTTCAGTTACAAAGCTACCCATAAGGAGTATACGATGCCAAAAATGAAAACAAAAAGAGGCGCTGCAAAGCGTTTCAAGAAAACAGGATCTGGAAAGATCAAACGTTCCAAGGCTTTTACCAGTCATATTCTGACTAAGAAATCCACCAAGCGTAAGCGTAAGCTTCGTAAGTCCGGTATCGTTGATCCTGCTAATGCACCAACAATCAGAAAAATTCTTCCCTACCTGTAGGGGATACTTTTTTTAGAATTTACAAAAGACATTTACCGGAAAAAGTTTCCGGAATAGATAAGGAGCAACGATATGCCACGCGTTACCAGGGGCTTTAAAGCCCGTAGAAGAAGAAATAGAGTTCTGAAACTTGCTAAAGGTTACAGAGGTGGAAAGTCCAGATTATTCCGTACAGCTACTGAGGCCGTTGATAAGGCACTACAGTATGCTTACCGTGATCGCCGCAATAAGAAACGTGATTTCCGTCGTATTTGGATTACCCGCATTAGTGCTGGTACCAAAATGAACGGAATGAACTACTCAAGATTTATGGGTGGTCTCAAAAAAGCAGGTGTTGAGCTTGATCGTAAGGTCCTCTCCAACATGGCTATTCTTGATGCTGCTGCATTCACCGAAGTTGTGAATCTTGCTAAAGAGGCCAATGCATAGAAAAGGCCTTTGACCCAGACTATTGCATGCAGCTTATTTTGATGCCGGTTTCAAACCTTGAAACCGGCATATTGTTTTAAAGAGTAGAGTATCAAGATATCATGGAGCAGGAACTAAACACGCTACAAACCCTCGCCAAAGATGAGTTAAACGCTGTTACTGACAGTGCTCAACTTGAAGATTTCAGAATCAGATTCCTTGGTAGAAAAGGTGAATTCTCATCAATCATGAAGGGCTTGGGTAAAGTCCCAAAAGAAGATAAACCCCGTCTTGGCCAATTAGCTAACAATATCAAAAAGGAACTTGAATCTCTTTTTGATAAGAAAAAAATTAGCCTTAACGCCGACTCATCAGCCAGTGGTAACGGATCATCTATTGATCTCACCCTTCCCGGCCGAAAGCCTGAAACCGGAAAACTACATCCGGTAACCCAGATCATGAATGAAGTGTGTGCCATCTTTGAAAGCCTCGGCTTCTCAGTGGCCGAAGGGCCAGATGTAGAACACGATCATTACAACTTTGAAGCGCTGAATATTCCTGCCCACCATCCGGCAAGGGACATGCATGACACCTTCTATGTCAGCGACTCAATTCTCCTGCGTACCCACACTTCTCCCATGCAGGCGAGAATTATGGAAACACAGCAGCCCCCACTAAGAGTAATTGCTCCCGGAAAGGTATATCGCTGCGATTCAGACATCACCCACACTCCAATGTTTCATCAGGTTGAAGGCTTTCTTGTGGATAAGAATGTCTCCTTTGCCGATCTAAAAGGAGTACTCACCATTTTCACCCAAAAGATGTTTGATAAAAAACTCGAACTTCGTTTCCGTCCAAGCTTCTTCCCTTTTACCGAACCAAGTGCAGAAGTCGATATTGCCTGTGTTATGTGTAATGGCAAAGGCTGCCGGGTATGTAAACAAACCGGTTGGCTGGAAATCCTTGGTTCCGGAATGATTGATCCTGAAGTCTTTAAGAAAGTTGGTTACAATCCTGAGGTGTACAGTGGTTTTGCCTTTGGCCTTGGGATTGAACGTATTGCCATGCTCAAATACGGCATTGATGATATCCGGCTTTACTATGAAAACGATCTCCGTTTTCTTTCTCAATTTTAGTGCCTTACTCTATAAATACTGCAATAAAAAAATATTATGCTAGAAAATACAATCAAACTGTTTGCAAACAGCAACAAGGCACTTGTGCCGGCTTACCGTTCATCACCGGTGCTAGTTTATAGTGATATATCATGAAGTTTAGCATCAGCTGGTTACAGGAATATGTTGATACCGGAGATCTCACTCCAGAGGCACTCGCCGAACATCTGACCATGTTAGGCCTTGAAGTTGACAGTGTAGACCCGCTTTTTCCCGAACTGAAAAATCTGGTCACCGCAAAGGTCATAAAAGTAGAATCACATCCCAATGCTGATAAGCTTCATTTGTGCGAAGTAGATACCGGAGAAGAAGTCTTAACTATTGTCTGCGGTGCACCAAACGTACGCGAAGGACTGATCACCGCCTTTGCTCCTGTTGGCACAATTATGCCGGATGGCACCAAGATTAAAGCTTCCAAAGTTCGTGGAATAAAATCTTTTGGTATGCTCTGTTCCGAAAGAGAATTAGGTCTTAGTGAATCCCACGAAGGAATAATGGATCTGCCAGCCGACATTAAACATGGGCAACCACTTCTGACAGCTCTTGGTATGGACGATCTTGTGGTTGAGGTTGATTTGACCCCGAACCGCCCTGATTGTGCATCCGTTATTGGAATTGCCAGAGAAGTTTCCGGTGTTACCCGAAATCCTCTCACCCGCCCTGTTGAAAATGCGCACCTGGAACACAGCGCAGAATATTTTCGTGTTGATGTTGAAAACAACGAACTTTGCCCGCGTTATTCTGCAAAACTCATTAAGAATGTAACCATACAACAATCCCCCTGGTGGCTGCGTAAGCGTCTTCTATCCGTTGGTCTGCGTCCTATTAATAATGTCGTTGATATCACAAACTTTGTGATGATGGAATATGGTCAGCCGTTACATGCTTTTGATTATGACAAGCTTGCCGGTCAACAGATCATGGTTCGTAATCCTCGTAACAATGAAAAATCATTTACCACACTTGATGGTGAAAAAAGAGATATTGATCCAGATATGCTCCTTATCTGTGACGCTGAGAAGCCAGTTGCAGTAGCTGGCGTTATGGGTGGACTAAATTCCGAGGTTACTTCAGAGACAACAGATATCCTTCTTGAAAGTGCCTGCTTTAATCCTATATCCATACGTAAAACTGCCCGTAAATTAAATCTTGGCAGCGAAGCATCCTATCGTTTTGAGCGTGGTGTTGATCCAGGTGGATGTCTGATCGTTCTGGAACGCGCTGCACAGCTCTTATGCGAAATTGCAGGTGGCGAGACAACTGTAGGTGGAGCCGATTATTACGGCGGTGTCAGACCCTTAAATTCACAAACTATACGTATCTCAAGAACTGCCGCCCTATTAGGTATCGATCTCGATTATAATATAATTGCCGACCACCTCACATCCATAGGTATGCGTTGCAAGCCTAAAAATGACGATACCTTATGGGTAAATCCTCCAACATTTCGTGTTGATATAGAGCGTGAAGCTGATCTTGTTGAAGAAGTTGCCCGTCTTGTTGGCTATAATAATATTCCAACCAGCTTGCCAACTGTTCATCTCAGCTATCCTGATAAGGATCCTAAAAGAGAACTTCGGGCTCGCATTTCAAACCTCCTTGCAGATACCGGATTTACAGAAGCAATAAACTATAGTTTTGTCACAGAAAAGCATCTGGATATGATGCAGCTTGCAGATGATGATTCAAGAAGAAACCAGGTACAACTTCTCAATCCGCTTAGCGAAGAACAATCTGTAATGCGTAGTATGCAATTACCAGGTCTTCTGGAAAACCTGAAACGAAACAACAATTTTCAGAAATCAGCTGTTAAACTTTTTGAAGTTGGTAAAGTTTTTACTCCTCAAGGTGAAAATGAGCAGCCCGTTGAAAAAGACAGATTAACTTGCATATTAAGCGGCAGAAGAGCCGGAGAAGCTTCATACCTGTACAATGATTCCGATGCTGTTGATATCTATGATGCAAAAGGAACAGCTGAAATGCTGCTAGAGACATTACGTCTTCAAGGATGCAGTAAAGATGATGCTGTGACAATCCGCCTTCCTGAAAATGATGAGGCAGAAACATATAGTGACGCCAGTCAATGCCTTATCCTTGATTCTGCAAAAGGAATTGTTGGACAAATTGCAAAACTGGAAGAATCTGTCGCTAAACAATTTGGTATCAAACAGGATGCCTACTTTATAGATCTCGATTTCGATTTACTCTGCAGCCTAAAAGCAGCAGACAAGGATTTCACTTCTCTTCCGGTTTTTCCGGCAATAAATAGAGACATTGCACTCCTTGTACCCGTTAGCACCAAAGCAGGTGAAATACTCGAAACCATAAAGAAAAGTAAAGAAAAGTTCATCGAATCCAGCGATATCTTTGATGTCTTTCAAGGGAAAACACTCGAAAAAGGCATGAAAAGTATTGCAGTCTCTGTTACGTATCGTTCACCAACTAAAACGTTGACAGAGAAGAACGTTAATAAGTCCCACACTAAACTGATTAATTTACTGACTTCCAAATTTGATGGAAGCCTACGAGAAGGTTGATATATAATGAACAAAGGTAATCTCACACGAAAAGAACTGGCAGAAGCACTTACCAGCCAACTAGGCTACTCCCAGAGCACCTGCTCTGAACTGATTGACACATTTCTTGACCGCATGAAAGGCAGACTGCTTGAAGGCGAATCAATTAAATTTGTCCATTTTGGCACCTTTAATGTACGTGATAAAAAGCCACGCCGCGGCCGTAACCCACGAACCGGTGAGACAATCACCATCAAACAACGTCAGATGATTAGCTTTCGCCCTAGTAAAAAAATGCGTGAGCAGGTTAACGAATAGAAACAAGGAGAAACAGACACCGAATGAGAGCAGAAATACCCGATAAGCTCTATTTTAAAATCGGTGAGGTAAGTAAGCTTGCCTGCGTGGAACCTCATGTGCTTAGATATTGGGAAACTGAATTTTCACAAATTCAGCCTAAACGTGCAAACTCCAATCAACGTCTTTACCGACGAGTTGATGTGGAAACGATCCTCCAGATCAAATCTTTGCTGCACGAACAGGAATTCACCATATCAGGTGCCAGAAAGTTTCTGAAAGACAGCGGAGAAGTGTGTGAGACCAAAGAATCGACACCTCTTGACCCCGACCGCCTTGATAAAATAAAGAAGGAATTATTAGCCGTTCAGGATATACTAAAAAAATAAACATGGAACATACCTCGTCTGCCAACTCCTGTTGACAGACGAAAACACCCATGGTAAGAAGAACAAAATTTCGGAACGTAGCGCAGCTTGGTAGCGCACTTGTCTGGGGGACAAG
>JAOZLM010000076.1 GCA_029934815.1 Desulfocapsa sp.
TTTTACGAGCTTCGGATATGATCTTTTTACGAAGGTTTAAAATTACAAAATCCAGTATCGAACACAGAATGACCATCTTTAACACAGGAAAATGAATGCACTCAATACTCGTAGTTGATGATGAACCCAATTATCTGATTATCCTTTCCGAACTCCTCCGTGATGAAGGCTTTGAAGTATTCACAGCCCCAAACGGCGAAGAAGGCTTGGCCATAGTGCAGGAAGTTGATCTTGATCTGGTTATCACTGATATGCAGATGCCGGGAATGAATGGTTTGCAACTGCTGGATAAAATAAAAGAACAGAATACGCATCTGCCGGTAATTATGATCACTGCTTTTGCGGAAGTGGAAAAAGCAGTGGCTGCTATGCAGGCTGGGGCTTATAATTATCTGTCAAAACCATTTTCCAATGATGAATTGCTTATAAATGTGAACAAGGCGGTTCACCACTATTCTCTTATCCAGGAAAACAGCAGACTCCGTAAAGATATGCTCACCCGAACCGGTTTTTCCGGAATGGTTGGGAAAAATAAATATATGTTACAGGTGTATGAACTGATTGAGAAGGTTGCACCGACACCTTCTTCAGTACTTATCTCTGGAGAATCCGGAACCGGAAAGGAACTTGTTGCCAAGGCCATCCACTTTAACAGCCCACGAGCAGATAAACCATTTATCACTGTGAATTGTGCTGCCCTTGCAGAAAACCTCCTGGAAAGTGAGTTGTTCGGCCATGAGAAGGGTGCCTTTACAGGTGCTATTGCCATGCGCAAAGGACGTTTTGAGCTTGCCGATGGCGGGACACTTTTTCTGGATGAAATTGGAGAGATTCCTCTGCCACTCCAGGCCAAACTTTTGCGTGCGATACAGGAAAAGAGTTTTGAAAGGGTAGGTGGCAGCAAAACACTACTTGTGGATGTACGCATCGTCAGTGCCACCAATAAAGATCTGAAAGATGAAGTGAAAAAAGGCACTTTTAGGGAAGATCTCTATTATCGCCTAAATGTTATTCACTTAGGACTGCCTCCTCTTCGTGATCGTCAGGATGATATTCCGCTTCTGGTAGAATATTTTGTTAAATCTGTGGCAGATCGTCTGGGTAAAACAGAACTGGATATAAATAAAGAGGCCATGCGTCTGCTTGTGAGTTTGCCCTGGGAAGGAAATGTTCGGGAACTGGAAAACACCATTGAAAGAGCAGCAATTCTTTGTGATGATAATAAAATCACTGGAAATGATGTGCAGCCGGAGTCCATTGGAGCAGCTAATATGGAATCTTGGGGAGACGACCTTGATCTTGCCCGGATAATTCCAGCAGATGCTGACTTAAATGAAGTTTTATACGCCATTGAAGACAAAATGCTGCATCAGGCACTTGATGCCACAGGATATGTGCAGGCAAGGGCTGCAGATAAACTTGGTATCACGAAAAGTTTGTTACAGTATAAAATGAAGAAGTATGGAATTAAAAAGAAAAAAATAACCTGATCTGGAATCTCAGTGCGATACCATCTGTAATTGAACTTCAGTGGTAATCAGGGAAAAACTCATATTTCGCTTTTACTTCCTATTCCCCAGTGCAGTTTGTTTCTGAGAATTGCAAAGTAATCACGGTGCGGCGAAACAATCAGGTGTAAAGGTTGTTTCGCCGTCTCAACAATCAGGCATCCTTTTTCACTCATTCCCCAGGCAGCTTGTCCATCTACAATAACTTGCGCTGTTTGTTTGTGTCTTCCGTTAAATCGTGTCTGTAATCTGCTTTCTGCCGGTAACAAAACCGGGCGTGAACTAAGCATAAAAGGACATATAGGAGTAACAAGAATCGACGCAAGCCCCGGGTAAACCAGCGGGCCACCAGCGGAGAGATTGTAGGCTGTGGATCCTGTCGGTGTGGAAAAAATCAGGCCGTCAGCCTTGTACGTGTTGATATATTCCTCATCTGCATGGGTTGAGAGTTGCAGCATTGGATCGAGGGTATCCTTGTTTATGACAACCTCGTTCAAGGCGTAGCGGGAATTTACAGGTTTGCCGGGCTGGGTCAGTGTGGCTTTGAGCATCATACGGTTTTCGATGGTTACCTGTTTGGCAAGTAGTTCATCAACTGCAGTGAGTGCTTCCTGTTCGGTTCGTTCTGTTAAAAATCCCAGGTTGCCAAGGTTAATTCCAAGTACAGGGATGGCCAGGTGCGCTGCCTGATCTGCTACATGGAGCAGGGTACCATCCCCGCCAAGGACAATTAGCAAATCCTGATCTTTCTGAATCTGGTTAATGCTAACTTCAACAGCAAGCTTCTGTAGCTTCTTGCTAATGGTATTCGCAAGAACATCTGCGGGTGTATCATCTTTTTTACAGACTATCCCGATATGTTTTAGAGAAAACTTTTTTCGGCTTCTGAATGATTCGGCAAGAGAAGCCATATCAGCTTTTCCCAAGTTCCTTTGAACGATTCACTGCAGCAGCAACAGCATCCATAACAATGCCTTTGAATCCGCTGCGCTCAAGAACATGTTGAGCAGCTATCGTAGTGCCACCTGGTGAAGTAACCATGGCTCGAAGCTCTGCCGGATGTTTGCCACTTTCCATAAGCAGTTTTACAGAACCAAGTAGCGTTTGAAGAGCAAGCGTCTCAGCAGTTGCTCTGGGCAGGCCCTGTTCTACTCCTGCATCAATCATGGCTTCGGCAAAGGTGAAAACATAGGCAGGGCCGGATCCTGATAACCCGGTGACCGCATCAATCGATGATTCGGGGAGAACAACGGCCTTACCAATCTTGTTGAAAATTTCTTCTGCCTGCTGCATATCTTGTGGAGTTACATTTTCATTCCCTGAAATTCCTGAAGCACCTTCAAGTACAAGGGCTGGGGTATTAGGCATAACACGGATGATTTTGCAGTCTTTGCTGGCAAGTCCATGTTCGTAGAAGGAGATAGGAAGACCAGCCGCAATGGATATTAATAAATGCTCAGGAGTTACCATCTCTTTACTGGCTTCCAAAACAATGCTCATAATTTGTGGCTTTACAGCGAGGATTATTATATTGCAGTTTTGCCAAATAGAATCGCTGGTTTCGTAACCGTTTATTCCGTAGGTGGATACCATATAATCACGGCGATCCTGATTAGGTTCAGCTACAGAAATATCCGTTTTTGTATACAGTTCAGACTGGATAAGTCCACGAATAAGGGCTTCACCCATCTGCCCGCCACCGATAAAGCCAATTGTATTTTGCATCGTATAATATCCTTTTGATAGTGAATTTTGGCAAATGTACCATGTATAGCGAAAGCAGTCTAGGAGTGAAAGTGGAGCTTTACTTTTGCTCGTGAAAAAAAGAATATTTAATGCTACATTCAATTGAAAATAAAATACTAATCCAATTATCCATAGAAAAGGAAATGAAAAAAATGAAAAAGTTTGTGATGGCAGCTTGTCTGCTTTTGGCACTTTCCGGACAAAGTTACGCCGGTTGTGTCGAAGGCGATTGTATAAACGGAGATGGTGTTTACGAATGGTCTGATGGTACACGTTACAGTGGGTCTATCAAAAATAAAGCTCCCGATGGACAGGGAACCATGTTGTATCCCGATGGCGGTGAGTATAAAGGGGAAATGAAAGAAGGCTCACGTAGCGGAACAGGCGATATGAGTTTTCCTGATGGGAAAAAGTATAGCGGTCAGTGGGCTTTTAATCTTATGGAAGGCACTGGCACGATGACCTGGCCCGATGGCAGAGTGTATGTCGGCGAATGGCTTGATGGTATGTTTCATGGCAAGGGGGTTTTGACGTATCCCGACGGGAAAGTAACAAATGGTGTTTGGGACGAAGGCGATTTGAAAATCTGAGTAGAGGGTATGAGATGATTAGTGAAGAATTGCTGGATATACTGGCTTGTCCGAAATGCAAAGAGGCTGTTGTGCTTAATGAAGCAAAAGATGGTCTCGTCTGTGAAAAATGTGAATTAGTGTATGAAATTCGTGATGATATTCCGGTTATGCTTATTGATGAAGCAAAGCCGCTGAATTAAAGGCAAAACATAGATGGATCTGTTTATCTTTACCTGGCTTGATGGCTATTTACAGGGTTTTCCAATCCTTAAAGAGTATGATCTGCTTGAACGATTTGTGATTGTGCTTTTCTATGCTGTTTTTGCCAAGATCATCGATTTGTTTCTTATTCGTGCATTGCGAAGTGTTGCGAAGCGAACAAGAATGCATTTCGATGATTTTTTAATCGGTTTTTTCCATCGACCCTTTTTGATCACAGTTGTGATGGTCGGTGTACTCCATGCTTGTTTGGTGGAGCCTTCCCTCCCGAGTTTGTATGCTTTTATTATCCCGAATCTCAGTCAGAGTTGTATCATTCTTGTTTGGGGTGGTGCATTCTTGCGAAGTTTAAGCAGAACAGATCTGGAAGAAGGACAACGGATTCTTGGTGGAGGCTCAATTGACGCAGATATTTTTTCTCTGTTTAAAAATGTTTCCCGGATAGTTGTTCTTTTTTCAACTATTTTCTGGATTCTTCTTGTTTGGGAAGTAAATCTTTCACCTCTTTTTGCCTCAGCAGGAATTGTTGGTATCGCCATCGCCCTTGCAGCGAAAGATACTTTAGCAAATTTCTTTGGTGGAATTTCTGTTTTTATGGATCGTGCCTACAAGGTGGGTGAGTATATTATACTTGATTCAGGTGAACGTGGTGAAGTGGTGGAAGTTGGAATTCGTTCAACAAAAATCCAGACAAGAGACGATGTACTGATCACCATCCCAAATGCTTTGATGGCAAATACTAAGATTATCAACGAGTCAGCACCTCAGCCACGGTTTCGTATACGTCTGGACATTGGTGTAGCTTACGGAACTGATCTTGATATGCTTGAGGGTTTGTTGCTGGAGCTGGCGAATGAAAATAGTCAGGTGGTAAAGCAGCCTGCACCACGTTTGCGTTTACGCACGTTTGGGGATTCGGCTGTAAACTTTCAGTTGCTGCTCTGGATAAAAGATCCTCGTGAGAAGGGGAGACAGACGCACTTGTTGTTGAAAGAAATCTACCGTGTTTTTTACGAGAATGATATTTCCATTCCGTTTCCTCAGCGTGATTTGTATATCAGGGAACAGAAGGTGGAAGAATAGAAACTTTTTTTCTTGGTTTTCCTGAAACCGCAGGCTGACAAGAGGGTAGCTCCAAACGTCCACGCTCGTACCTCGCTGCGGGATTGTTTGGAGCTACCTCTTGTCAGCCTTGCTATTAGCTGGACCTTAGCTACTAACAATAAGGAATAAAAAAAGGCTCAATCCACCTAGTGGATTGAGCCTTTTTTATGTAAAACTATGTGAGTTTACTCTCAGGGAGCAATACCCATTTCTTTCTCTTTCTCATGCACTGCCAGGCGTGTCTTAATGGCAGTATCCGGAATAAGACTCATGGAGTCGATTCCAAGCTCAACGAGGAATGTGGCAAATTCAGGGAAATCAGATGGTCCCTGACCGCAAATTCCGATCTTCTTGCCACGACGTTTGGCTGTCTTAATAACCATGCGAATCATATCTTTAACTGCTTCGTCACGTTCGTCGGCAATTCCTGCAATGAGTCCTGAGTCACGATCGAGCCCAAAAGTGAGCTGGGTGAGATCGTTGGATCCGATTGAGAAGCCATCAAAGATATCGGCAAAAGCATCGGCAGAGATTACGTTACTTGGGATTTCACACATAACGTAGAGTTCAAGGCCATTTTCGCCCTGAACCAGACCGCATTCTTTCATTACTTCGATTACTTTCTTGCCTTCCTCAGGGGTACGGCAGAAAGGAACCATGAGCTTAATGTTGTCCAGTCCCATTTCGTTACGAGCTTTTAACAGGCCAGCACATTCAAGTTCAAAGGCAGGACGATATTTTGGATCATAATAACGGGAAGCACCACGCCATCCGATCATTGGATTCTCTTCCTTTGGCTCGTACAGAGTACCACCGGCAAGGTTAGCATATTCATTACTCTTGAAATCAGAGAGACGAACGATAACATCGTTGGGGTAGAATGCACAGGCAATGCGGCCAACGCCTTCTGCTACTTTATCAATAAAGAATTGACGTTTGTCAGAATATGCACCGGTCTTGGCATCAATTTTGGCGACGATCTCTTTTTTCTCTGGATCGTCAGATTTTTTCAACTCTTCATAATTGTAGAGTGCCAAAGGATGTAACGCGATGTGAGAGTTAATAATAAACTCTTCACGGGCAAGGCCAACACCATCATTTGGAATTTGACATTCAGTGAATGCTTTTTCCGGAATGGCAAGGTTCATCATGATCTTGGTCTTGGTCTCAGGCAGGTCGCCGAGATCCTGACGATCAATTTCAAATTTGAGAAGACCTTCGTAAACATATCCGGTTTCACCTTCAGCAGAAGATGCAGTGATCTCCATACCGGTTGTAATATGCTCAGTGGCATCGGCGGTTCCAATAACACATGGAATACCAAGCTCACGGGAGATGATTGCTGCATGGCAGGTACGTCCACCACGGTTGGTGATAATAGCACCGGCAATTTTCATGATTGGTTCCCAATCAGGATCGGTCATGTCGGTAACAAGTACTTCACCTTTCTTGAAGGTTCCGATATCTTTTACGTCATTGATGCAGTGTGCGACACCCTGGCCAATTTTTGCACCAACAGCGAGTCCTTCAACAAGTACTTTGCCGGTTTCAAGGAGCTTATAAGTCTCCATCATACCTTTGTTGGCCTGGGAATGGACGGTCTCAGGACGAGCCTGAACGATAAATAAACCACCTGTTCCGACATTTACTCCGTCACCATCTTTGGCCCATTCGATGTCCATTCCTTTGCCGTAATGGTCTTCAATGATGCAAGCCCATTCTGCAAGTTTGATGATTTCGTCGTCATTGATAACGTAATTATTACGTTCTTCCTCAGTGGTGTCGATGTTTTGTACTGGCTCAGGGGTTGAAGGATCGTTGTCGTAGATCATTTTGATTTCTTTTGATCCAACTTTCTTTCCAACAATCGGGCGTTTACCTTCTTTCAATTTTGGTTTGTAAACGTAATATTCGTCAGGGTTTACTGCACCCTGTACAACGTTTTCCCCAAGACCCCAGGCGCCAGTGATAAAACAGGCATCTTCAAAACCGGACTCTGTATCAATGGTAAAAAGAACACCAGAGGATGCTGAATCAGATCGAACCATCTTTTGAATGGTGATGGAAAGGTATACATCAAACTGTCCATACCCCTGATGCTGACGATAAGAGATGGCACGATTGGTGAAGAGGGATGCAAAACAGTTATGACAGTTTTCAATGATATCGTCGTAACCGTGGATGTTCAGGTATGTTTCCTGCTGACCGGCAAATGATGCATCCGGAAGATCTTCAGCTGTTGCGGAAGAACGAACAGCAACATCACAATTCTCACCATACTGGCCTTCCATAACCTTGTAAGCTTTAATGATTGCTTCACGAAGGTCATCCGGGAACGCAGCGTTACGAATGATGTTACGACATTTCTCACCACGTTCTGCAAGGTTTGCCATATCTTCAATATCAAGATCAGCAAGTACGTCGCGAATATCCTGCTCGACACCGGCAGCTTCCAGGAGGTAGCGATAGGCATAAGCGGTGATCGCAAAACCGTGGGGAACAGCGACACCTTTGGCGGTGAGGTGTTGATACATCTCGCCAAGTGAAGCATTTTTTCCACCCACAAGAGGAACATCATCAATTCCGATATCGTCAAACCATAGAATTAGTTCTTCATCGTGACTTTTAGCCATCGTTATTTCTCCTAGAAATTAAATTATTGAAGTGACAGATTCGGTGTATGAATCGGTCTAATCCATAAAAACAAAAATCCATCCCCTATATATAAGGAAGCGGGTGGAAAGTCAAAAAATTTGATACAATATATAAATAAAAGTGTCAGTTCGTCAAGTATAACAGTTTTCATTCCCATTTGAAACGAATGTATAGAAGTGAGAAAAAAAGTATGATATCCTCATTTAGAATTTTTTTTTAAGGTAATCTCAAAAGAGAGGTCAGTTATGTCACAGAGTGAAAAAATCAGGGAACTGTATAAAAAATGCAATATCGGACCGGAGCATAGCCAGAGTGATTATTTTGCTCTAATACGTGAACTCGTTCAATTGCGAAATGATGAAGGTGACAGCTGGCAGAAAGCGATAGATCAAACATATTCTCTCATAATGGATGAGATTATTTGTAATGAAAATCCTCCAGAGACAGTCGTTAAATTTGGCACTTCCGGTTGGCGTGGAATGATCGGCAAAGATCTTTCTGTACGTTCTGTCTCTTTTGTGACTGCTGCTATTCTTGAACTGTATTTAGCAGTTGATACAGAAACAGAGCTGGCTGAATTTTTAGGTGTGGCAAGTCTTGAAGAAGCACAAAAGCGTGGTTGTGTTCTTGGCTTTGATAACCGTTTTGGTGGCGAAATCTTCGCAGGTGCTGTTACCGAAGTATTGCGGAATGCCGGTTTCGTAGTTCATTATGCCGGTGAATGTACCACAGGCGTGTTGTCAGCTGCCGTTCTTGAACTGGGGGCTGCTTTTTCTGTAAATCTTACACCTTCTCATAATCCCCTTGAGTATGCGGGGTTTAAATATAATGCTGCTGATGCAGGACCTGCTGCTACTGAACTCACAAGTCGGATTACCGCAAAAGCTCAGGAACTCATAGTAACCGGAAGCTCACCACTGGTGAGTCTGGATAACCCTGTGGTTTCTGCTGCTGAACGTGATGACGTGCAATCTTTTGAAGGGCTTGAAACATGGAAAAGTCTCGTACGTAAAAACAAATCGGTACATGGGATAGATTACGACGAAATCATAAAATCATTTGCTGGAAATGACGATCTGGTAGTCGTCGTTGATTCTGTGCATGGCGCATCGAGAATTCATATAGCATCATTATTTGAAAATATTGAGAGCGACAGACTGATACAACTGCGAGATACTTCGGATGTGACTTTCAACGGTATCGCGCCGGAACCTTCTTCTGTGAATCTGCAGACTGCCACTAAAACCCTTAGACAAAGAAACGAAAAGTTCAAACTAGGTGCTATCATAGATCCTGACGGTGATCG